>JAHOYW010000253.1 GCA_019038735.1 Victivallales bacterium
TCTTCTGCGAGTAGAAAAATCCATTTATTCTGTTATGTTATATTCTTAATTTTTGATTTTTAAATAAGTATTGATTTTTAAATAAAAACATTGGAGCTTACAATGAAATGTGTCGTGATGGGGTACCACAATATCGGCTGTGTCGGTATTAAAGCATTACTTGATAAAGGATTTGAAATTTCTGCTATTTTTACGCACAAAGACAATCCTAAAGAAAATATCTGGTTTGATTCTGTAGCTGAGCTGGCTTCTGAGAAAGGTATTCCGGTTTATGCGCCGGAAGACGTAAATCATCCCGTCTGGACAGAAAAAATTCGCGCTATGGAGCCGGAAATAATCTTTTCTTTCTACTACCGCAATATGCTGAAAGCTGATTTATTGGATATTCCAGCGAAAGGCTGTATTAATCTTCATGGTTCCTTACTGCCTAAATATCGTGGTCGCGTGCCAATTAACTGGGCTTTAATCAATGGCGAAAGCGAAACTGGCGTAACTTTGCATTATATGACAAAAAAAGCTGATGCCGGTAATATCATCGCTCAGGAAAGAATCGCTATTGAAGATTGCGATACTGCTAAAACTTTACATCTTAAAGCCGCAAAAGCTTCAGCTGAGTTACTAGACAAAGTCCTGCCAGCACTTAAAGCCGGTAACGCTCCAAGTATTGCGCAAAGCAATGAGGACGCAACTTACTTTGGCGGACGTGGTCCTGCTGACGGCGAAATCGACTGGAAACAATCAGCGGCAGTTGTCCGCAATTTAGTTCGTGCGCTAACATCTCCATATCCCGGAGCTTTCAGCTTCATGGGTGATCGCAAATGTATTTTCTGGAACGTTTCTATAGTTGAAAATACCAGTGGAGCAACTCCTGGAACAGTAATTTCCGCCAGTCCGCTAGTGATTGCTTGCGGCGACGGTGCTGTTCAAGTAGAATCCGCACAGCTCGAAGACAGCATTTTGACTACCGGCGCGCAATTCGCTGAGGATGCCCGCATTGTCAAGAACACAGCTTTCGGCTGCAACCCCCGCGTTGCCAAAGAAGCCGCCCGTAAGAAAAGCGTTTTGATTCTCGGAGTCAACGGTTTTATCGGCAGTCATTTAAGCGACCGTCTGCTTGCCAGTGGTAAATATGAAGTTTACGGCATGGATTTGCGTTCAAACTATGTAACTCATCTTTTGGACAAACCCGGATTCCATTTCCGCGAAGGCGATATTTCCATTCATCGTGACTGGATCGAATACCATATTCGCAAATGTGATATTATCCTGCCTCTGGTAGCGATTGCTACTCCGATTGAATACACTCGTAACCCTTTGCGTGTCTTTGAACTTGACTTTGAAGAAAATCTGCGCATTGTCCGTTACTGCGTAAAATATAACAAACGTGTAATTTTCCCATCTACTTCTGAAGTTTACGGCATGTGCCAAGACCCTCAGTTTGAAGAACATGAATCTCCACTCGTTACTGGTCCTATCCGCATGCAGCGTTGGATCTACTCTACTTCTAAGCAATTATTAGACAGAGTTATCTGGGCTTATGGCGCGAAAGGTCAACTTGATTTCACATTATTCCGTCCATTCAACTGGATCGGACCTCGTTTGGACAGTTTGAGTTCTGCCCGTATCGGCAGTTCCCGCGCGATCACTCAATTAATCCTGAACCTAGTTCAAGGTTCTCCGATTCAACTGGTTGACGGCGGTGAACAGAAACGTGCTTTCGTTGATGTTGAAGAAGGTATCGAAGCCTTGTACCGCATCATTGAAAACAAAGGCGGCAAATGCAATGGTGAAATTATTAATATTGGCTACCCGCAAAATAACGAAAGCATCAAACGTATGGCTGAAATGCTCGTTGAAGTTTTCGATCAGCATCCTGATCGTGATAAATTTCCTCCATTTGCCGGTTACCTTGTAGTGGACAGCGGAGCCTTCTACGGCAAAGGCTATCAGGACGTTCAACATCGTGTTCCAAGTATCAAAAACGCGAAAAAACTTATAGACTGGGAACCGGAAATCGGCTTGAAAGAATCTATCAAAACAACCTTGAATTTCTTTCTTGATGAAGCTGTTTCCTGTGGTGAGTTTAATCTAAACAACGATTAAGAGCCTATGAGCATGGTAAATAAATTCAAAGAGCTGATTCCAACAATCAGCCCACGCCGCTACTTTATACTAGCGGCGTTGTTTGCTTTTGCTGTTTTCTTTATCGGCTTAGGCAGTCGCCACCTTGGCGGTGGTGATGAACCCCGCGTCGCGGGGATTGCCGCCGAAACATATATCAACGGGAACTGGATAGAGCCTAAGCTCAACAATAAACCCTTTCTCGAAAAACCACCGCTTTATTTCTGGGCGGATGCTTTGTCGATGCAGCTTTTCGGACGCACTGACTTTGCCGCAAAACTTCCCTCTGCAATAGCTGCATTTCTGGGAGTCCTCTCTTTATTCGCTTTAGCCCGCGGCTTGAGCATGTCCAGCTTCGGCGCATTCTTATCCGTGGTATTTTTATCGACCGCGGCACAATATTGGATTTATGGGCGAAAATGTATGATTGATATTTTTCTGGCGGTCTTTATTGCTTTTGCCATGTGGGCATTCTGGGAACTTTGCCAGTCAAAGAAGGCAAAAAATACAAGCTTATGGTTTATTTTCTTTATTCTAACGCTTGGCGGAGCGATTTTTTCCAAAGGTCTGATTGGACTTGCGCTTCCATGTTCGGGATTATTCTTTTATCTGGCTATTGACGATTTCTATATAGAGAAAAAATTCAACTTAAAACGCTGGATATACCTGTTTAGCGGAGCAGCTTTGAGTTTTATTCCCATAGCTTTATGGATCTGGGCTTTGTATGAAAAATCCGGCTATGACGCGGTTCATACAGTAGTCTGGACAAATAATTTCGGCAGATTCACCGGTTCACACGCTGAACATGTGGAATCATTCTGGTATTACGCTCCAAAATTATTCGAACAGCTTCAGCCATGGACAATTTTATTGCCTTTTGCCCTGTGGTTTAATATCCGCAAAGTCTGGAAAGAAAAAGATAACAAAGCTCTTTTTATGCTCTGTTGGCTGATAATTCCTTATTTGCTCCTGATGGTTTCGGCAGGAAAACGCCAAGTTTACGTCCTGCCGCTTTATGCCGCGGAAGTTTTGTTGATTGCCAATATGCTCGATCAAATATACCGAAATAAATTCAAACTCCCCGCAAAATTGGATTATGTTAATCTGATAACTAAAATTCTATTTATTGTATTTTCCATCGCACTTTTTCTTGGAGCGTTAAAATTTATTATTATCGCTGTGTTGTCTAAAATGCACTGGACTCTTTATATTGCCCCTGTCATAATGCTTCTCTGCAGAGCTTGGATATCAGATGCAACACGCCGCAAACAAGTAGGAAAAATTTGTCTGGCATTGCTAATTGGCTTGGCGGCGACTTATATCAGCATAGATACTATTGGACGCTCATATAAAAATGCGGAAAAATCTTATTACAATATGTTCAAGTATTGTGAGCAGGAAATAAAGACCGGCAAAGTTTTATACCTTTACCAGCCTATTGAACGTGAAAGCGGCGCGGCATTATTTTATTTAGGGCGCAACTGTCCGCATTTTGATTTTAAGACTATGCAGGCACAGAAGAATATGATTATACTGCTCGACAAGAGACATTCTGAGCGTTTCCTCAAAATCGATTTTAAGAAAGATAAAGAATTTAAATTAAAACGCAGAGTGTATTGGGTAATGAAAAAGTTTGAGTTGCAATAAAATTATGGATGCTATTGAATATGCACAATAAAAAAATTGGTTTAAGAATTGATGTAGATACTTTTCGCGGCACAAAAGTCGGTGTCCCCAATTTGAATGCTTTGTTTAAAAAATATGATATAAAAGCTACATACTATTTTTCAGTAGGTCCAGACAATATGGGACGGCATCTCTGGCGCATGCTCAAACCGGCATTCGCATGGAAAATGCTACGCACTAATGCCGCCGGACTTTATGGACCGGAAATCATTTTCATGGGCACAATGTGGCCCGGAATACAGATTGGCAAACGTTTAGGACATGTCATTAAAGAAAGTTTTGAAGATGGTCATGAAATCGGCTTACATTCCTGGGATCATCACCGCATACAAGCAAAGATCGACAAGATGTCTCCACAGCAAATCGAAGCAGCATTGACTAAAGGCGTGAATTGTCTAACTAAAATTTGCGGACAGGCTCCGGTCAGTTCCGCGGTGCCGGGATGGCGTTGTACCGATGCTCTGCTTATAGAAAAAGCTAAACAGCCTTTTTCTTATAATAGCGACTGCCGTGGTGAATTTATTTTCCGTCCGCTAATTGACGGCAAAGCTCTCAAGCAAGTACAAGTTCCGGTAACCATGCCGACTTATGATGAAGTTCTTGGTCGCGATGGCGTGAGCGATGATAATTATAATGATTTTATGCTCTCACAACTCAGACCGGGCAAACTGAATATTTTAACTATCCACGCTGAAGCCGAAGGTGGTAAGTGTCTGGAAATGTTCGAGCAGTATATACTCCGCGCGCAAAAAGACGGCTGGAGTTTTGCCACTCTAGGCGAATTAGTCAAGGAAGCAGGTGAAATTCCGGAAGGAAAAATTATGCAGGAGTCATTCCCGGGGCGCGAAGGCTGGCTGGGAGTTCAGGGCATTAACTAAAGGATAAGAGACAAGTTTGAGGATAGCTTTTTATGATTTATAAAACAACTGAAATTCAAATTCACTCTGTTGATTATAATATTCATTATGACAGCGGCACAGAAATAGCTACGATTACCCCCACTGTTCATATAACTTGCGCAAAAACGCAGATATTGGTTGCTTCAATAAATGTTGACGACCATGAATTGCGTCCGTCTTTAAAGCTGATACTTGACGAAGGCGAACGCTCTTATATCGTTCCCTATGTAAGAATCGGAAGACCTTTTCTCTCCAGTCCTGATGATAAATCAAAGGACAAAGAATACAAAATAACTTTAAAATTACATTTGGGCAATGATAAAATTCACGATCTAGACGAATACATCAAAATCATAAAAGAATAAATATCGCTTGAAATGTGTTAAATTAGTCATTTAAAGGGGACAGGGACCGAAGAAATTTCTTTCTCCTTTGGGCAACTATTTTAATATTTCCATATTTTTTCCCCTGCCCCATTTGATCCAGGAAATTGCCAACCCATATGGGTAATTGTATTTATGACTTCACAAGTTAGTTCAGCAGTATGTCGCTGAACCTGATTAAGGTATTCAGAATCAATTACAGTTTCAAAAATCTCTTTTTGTCGATTTACAAAAAATGGTTTTGATGCACCATTAAGATTTGGGGGTCTCCAAGACCCATGACAAATAACGTTCCGTATTGTTGAAGATGCTTTTAGTGCCTCTATAAGAC
>JAHOYW010000250.1 GCA_019038735.1 Victivallales bacterium
AACATTAAAATTTAAAAGCGCAAGAGGGCTTGCGCACTCCAAAGCGCTTCGCGCAGAATTCTCGATTTTATTTAAGCTAATAGTGATATATCCATTTTCAACTTTCAGTTTTAAATTCATCTCTGTATTCTAGTGAAATATCTGCTTTACTGCAATTGGGATTCTGGATTGTCAGACTGCCGCGTCTTACTTTGAGCTGTTCAAAATTACCGAATGTCGCTTTGACTCCCTCGCTAATGAGCTCAATGGCATTATCGGCACTTATGCGGTCTGCGTAATCGGATAATGCAAAAAATATAGAAGCTGGCTCATTCAGTAGTTTTTCTAGAGTATAGGAGCTAAACTGCGCTAATATGCGCGCCGCTTTAAATTGATAATCCGGCAAAACTGAGGCTTCGTAATATTTTTGTCTGGATTCCTTAATCTTATCATCAAGATATGAACCAAAAGCAAGATGGATACATAATTCAATTAAATCATTATAATTGAACATATCTCGATCACGCAAAATCTTTTTCGACAAACTTGTTTCCAATAGCAACCATATTTTCTTGCAGGTTCTATCGCTAATTGCCATAATTTCGGCGTCATTGCGGCAAGTCCGCATCCGCGCATCCGCTTCATTTATTATTTTCATTACCCGGCAATACTGCAAAATTGACAATTTGGGAACAGTAAAAATCTTATTACGATGACTTATTTCAACGCTTCTCTCAGAAAAATCTGGAAACATGTTAATTACTCCTTGCTTAAAGTTTACCAAAAGAGTAATTGTCAACCAGAATATTAAATTAAAGTTCTTCGCGTAACTTTTTTATACCGCCAACATCCAGTTTGCCGCTGCCGAGCATTGGAATATGATCGACTTTGATGAAATTTTCCTTCTTTGGTATCCATAAGTTAGGAATATTTCTTTTGCGTAATTTCAGAATGATTTTTTCTGGTTCGAGCTCCTCGCGCGAATAAAAAACTATTAATTTTTCACCTTTTTTCTCGTCCTCAATTCCACAAATACCAATGCAGCATTCAGTGGAATGGATTATTTCATTAATTTCTTTTTCAATCAACTCATGTGGCACCATTTCTCCGGCGATCTTGCTGAAGCGCGACATCCTGCCGGTAATTGTAATATGTCCGCTCGAATTCATTTGTCCTATATCTCCAGTTATATACCATCCATCATGCATGACTTCCGCGGTCTTTTCGGGTTCTTTGAGGTATCCCTGCATAATATTTGGTCCCTTGACCAGCAATAATCCGTCCGTATCCGGCGGCATGGTTTCATAAGTATCAGGATTAACTATTTTTGTAGCGATGCCGGGCATTGATGTACCGATACTGCCTGATTTACCGACACTTGTACCGAGATCAAGAATTGAATCAGCGACATTAATTGAAACAACCGGCGATAATTCCGTACAACCATAACCTTCGGCAATAGTCAACTTGGTCATTTTATGAAATTTCTTTGAAATATCCTCCCGTAGGCGTTCCGCACCAGTAATAACCAGCCGCAATGACGCAAAATCTTCGACTTCGCAACGGCGCATATATGTTTGTAAAAAACCGGGAGCCGCCATCATCACGCTTACCTTCAAACGCTTAAGGGCATAGCCAACCATTTTCGCGTCAAGAGGATTGGTAACCAGTACCACTCTTGTCTTTCGCAAAATACATATACAAAAACTGCTTAAGAACCCGAAAGAATGAAAAATCGGGAGATTACCAATAACTCTGTCAGATGAGTTCCAGTTCACTATTTTTACAATAGAATTAATATCACTGTTAATGTTATGGTGAGAAAGCATCACACCTTTCGGCTCACCGGTTGAGCCGCTGGAATAGATAACAACGAGAGTCCGGTTTACGTCATTGTAACTCAGCGGTGAAATAATATTCATTAATTCACGCCAGGGCAAAAGAGCAACCATTAAAGTTGCTGTAATCTTGCTGCTTTTTGAAACCTTTCCGGCAAGACTTTCAAGCATAAACATTTCCGAATAAGCTTCAAAATTAAGTTTTGACAGAAAATGTTTACTGGTCAACACACAAGTTAAATCAGCTTTGTCCATTGCAATTCTGATAGACTTTCTGGATGCGGTGAAATTCAAAATAGCCGGGGTTTTATCAGCCATCAAAATCGCCAGAATGACCACAGCCGTAGTTGCTGTATTCGGCAGCATTACACCGACATATTTAGAATCTTCGGAAGTCATTTTCCTAATTTCGCGACTCAGCACAAGAGCTTTGACCATAATCGAAAAATTGCTGTGTTCTTTCCAGCTAGTGCCATCATATTCATTGAAAATTTTATAAAATGGATATCTGCGCGCCAGGTAAGCAAATTGTGAATGGATAGGACGTTCCTGCTCGCTGGGAATGGCTTCTACTTCCGCCGCCATTTCCGAAAGAATCAAGCGGATTTTATATCCCGAAGAAGCAACGCTGATTGCTTTGCCTATGATTATACTAGCCGGATGTGGAATTTCACTAGGCCAGCGAAGTTTTATTTTAGCATAGAAATTAGTAAAAACGCTGCCCCAAAGCATTCCTATACGAATCGGCAGGATCGGTACATCCACTCCTTTGGGAATCAACGCGGAGAGACCGCCCTTGAAGCTTGACATAATACCATTCTGAGTAATATCTCCTTCAGGGAAAATACAAATCACTTCACCGTTTTTAAACATCTCATGCGTTTTCTTTAATAATTTCCGAAGTTTTCCAGGTTTGCCCTCAGGAACTTCCATCACTCCCGCCCACTTCACGATTGGATGAATCCAGCGGTAACGATAAAAACTTTCATGCATCATAAAACGTATCGGGCGCACGGAACATGAACAAACCAGCAAATGATCAATAAAAGAAGCATGGTTAGCTACCAGTAAAGCAGGTCCCGTATCAGGAATTTTACTTTTTTCAAAAACCCGCACCCGATAGACCGAATGAGTCAAAATAAAAATAAAAAAGCGAATGATAAATTCAGGATCCCGCCAAAAAGCCACCATTCCCAGCACAAATGTCAGCATTCCAAAATAAATCAGGAGGCTCATCGTATTCAAATTGTAAAGAGTCAATAAGAAGACTAAAAGCCCACAAAGAACGGCAGTTGAGCAAAACAAGAAATAGCGAACTGTGCAAAATAAAGCGCGGTCCTTCCTGTCAACAAAATTTAATTGCCACGCCTGAAGATGAGTTAAAGCCATTCCCCCTGAAAAACCGGATAAGAATGTAAAAACCAGCAAGGGAAGAAAAATTTGAACACCTGAATATATATGTACGCTTTCAGAAAATAAACCAGCAAGAATTGAAAAAATAACAAGTCCGGCGACACCAAAAGGAACCATGCCCAATTCAAGACCGTTACGACCGATAAAACCACTACAGAAAGCTCCTATTGCCATCCCCCCGAGAGGTGCTGTTAAAATCAGTGCGTAAGATATCCATAAACTTGTCTGTGGATTCAGATTATTATCTGCGAAAACTATTAATACTCCTTCAATAAAGACAAGTGTTGACAGAATATAACATTCACCAAAGGTAACAAGCCGCAATGAACGCTTGCCTTTTAACATTTTTCCGGCATCGCTTAAATACTTGAATATATTAAATTTAAATTCTTCATGCAGTCTGTCCGCAACTCCTGCCGGCGCCCGCATTGTCAACATAAGACTAAAAATACTTATAAGCATAAACAACATAGCGGCAAGATTCATTGAATCAAGATGATAGCTAAGCGCGTTGTAATAAATGAAAACGCCTCCGAGACAAGCTAAAACGATACCCTCAAGAATCACCAGTATTTTAGTGCCGCAGATTTTTGCAAGATGTCTTGAATCAAATAAGTCAGAGCACACACCCTGAGCTGCCGGATACAAAAAAGCAGCTTCAATCCCAAACAAAAAGATAACAAATAAAGCAGCTTCAGCTTTAATTGATTCAGGAAAAAACAGAATAACCATACAAGCCAGACCCATAATAAAAACTTCGCCTATGCGAGCAAAAACTATGACGTTGCGGCGGGCAAAGCCGCCAAGCATAAAACGAACGATACTCGATAAAAGAAAAAAAGGCGTCAGATAAAGAATGCAGCTCCAGAATGCAAAATTCATAAGTTCTTCAATACTATGCGAAAAACTTAAAATACTCAAGATAAAAAATGCGCAAATATTGAAAGTGCTCAGAAAAAAACCCGTAAATAAGGACATCCATCCAGAATGCAAAAGATTATGATTCTCCATGTGATAAATTCCTATGCGTTAGGTTTTTTCGCCTCTAGGGACAGAGGCGGCTACATCATTTTATATTTATTAACATTTCAAAATGTAGCCACGGCTGTCCCTAGCCGTGCTTCCTTTTTTTATTTTTTGGGTATATGCAAAATCTGTCCGACACGAATAATATTATTTTTAAGGCGGTTTGTTTTTTTGATGTCCGTGACCGAAACTTTATAGGCTCGCGCAATCGCGCTTAAAGTTTCTCCGGGACAGACTTTATGTTTATAATATGCTCCGGCAGGAATTGATTTCGGAATTTTCACCGCTTTCGGGCGACCTTGTTTCGCGATAGTGTTTACTGCTTTTGCGGTTTGATCCGCTACAGTTTCAACGACTTTTTTCAATGCCGCCTGACGTTCCGCGCGTTCTTTTGTTAGCTGTAGATTTAAAGCTGTAATTGTTTTATTCTGCTGTTGATTTGCTTCGTTCACATAATTTATTTGTTTTTGCAGTGAAGATATTTTTTTCATAATTTGAACATTATAAGTCCGCGCATTAGCCATTTTCCTTTTTAATACAGCAATTTCATTTTGCAGTTCAACAATATCCTGATTAGAACTGGCAAATTGATTATTACGCGAATTAGTAGTTTCACAAGCCGTCAACAAAATCATTAGAGTCAGAGAGGAGAACAGCAACAAAGAATTTTTCATAAGAACACCCACAATTATATTAGAAATTTAAAGCATACTATAAAATATAACCCGCTTAAAATATAATTACAATTTTAAAATCACGAAACACAGGATAAAACAGGATTATAAATTTTGGAAAGCATAAAGCCGGGAGCGTCGGTCTCCAGGCCGGCATTCTGCGTAAAACTTCTTTATGATTTGAAAAGCCTCAAAGCCAGCTTACATTAAAGCAAAAACTGGAGATTGGTATGAATATCAAGGAAAAACACTATAAGGTCTTTTTAGCTATTATAATATTAATTGTCGCTATATTAACAGGCTTGTATATCTCACACAAAAGACCTCTTTATGAAACTAATGAATATTCAGTTATAGTAAATAAGGCAAATAAGGCAGGGAAAAGTTATAAGGGAACTGTGTACAAAATGCTTTTTCGTCCAAATGTATTATTTTTGCATACTGAAATAGATAATATCCGCTACAAATGGT
>JAHOYW010000072.1 GCA_019038735.1 Victivallales bacterium
GCCTCGTCTGTTCGAGAGCGGTACTTTTCAGGCGCAACAAGTTGCGCGAATTTCGCCCATTTTAGATGGACGACAAACAGAGTCGCCTGTTTGATCGGCGACCGCGGTCAAGCGGTTTTTTTATTTTAAAAGATTTGACACTACCCTACAAATTCTCAGAGTAGTTGAATAGTTCAGCGTCCGCAAAACTGGAAGCATCTATATCCTTTGGCGACAACAGCAAATCTTTAGGATCAAGTTGCCAGTCAATGTTTAAAGACGGATCATCAAAACGAATTCCGCGCTGATGTTCAGGCGCATAATAATTATCGCATTTATAGACAAATAACAGCGTTTCACTTAAAACCACAAAACCATGAGCAAAACCTTTAGGAATAAACATCTGCAGTTTGTTTTCTCCAGACAGTTCAATGGCAACATGCTTAGCGAATGTCGGAGAACCTTTGCGAATATCGACTGCTATATCCAAAACTCGTCCTTGAATGACTCTAACCAGTTTAGACTGTGCGTAGGGAGGCAGTTGATAATGCAAGCCTCTCAGCACTCCATATTCCGACATTGATTCGTTGTCTTGAACGAATTTTATATCTTGTCCCTTTGTGTTAAAAATCTTTTCGGAGTAGGTTTCCATAAAATACCCGCGCTCATCCCCAAATAGTTTTGGTTCGATAATTTTAACATCTTCGATTTCTGTAGATATTATATTCATAGTTTTTAATTATTTTCCGTTTTGCCAAGTCGTTTTCCTGAATATTTTTTATTCCTGATCGGTTCCCACCACCATTTATTATCCAAGTACCACTGAATTGTTTTACGAATACCTGTATCAAAATTTTCTTCCGCACTCCAGCCCAGCTCTGATTTTAATTTTGTCGCGTCAATAGCGTAACGCATATCATGCCCGGGGCGGTCTTTAACAAATACAATCTGATCCCGATAACAAGCCGCTTCTCTGGGTTGCAAATCATCAAGAATATCGCAAATTGCTTCAACTACTTCCAAATTAGTACGTTCATTACTGCCGCCGACATTGTAAGTTTCACCCGGCACTCCTTTATCTAATACCAAAGCAAGGGCTTTGGCGTGATCATCGACATAAAGCCAGTCGCGAATATTATCGCCTTTCCCGTAAACTGGCAGGTCTTTGCCGTCAAGCGCATTCAAGATGACTAAGGGAATGAGTTTTTCAGGAAAATGGTATGGTCCGTAATTATTCGAGCAGTTTGTCATAAGCACAGGCAGTCCATAGGTATGAAACCATGCCATCACCAAATGATCGCTCGCCGCTTTGCTCGCGGAATATGGTGAACGCGGATCATAGGGAGTGCTTTCCTCAAATAATCCTTCCTCGCCAAGACTGCCGTACACTTCATCTGTTGAAATATGCTGAAAACGAAATTTACTCTTAGCTTCGTCTGTAAGGGTATTCCAGTATTCCAGCGTGCAGTTCAATAAATTAGCGGTTCCGACAATATTCGTGTTAATAAATTCCATAGGTCCGTCAATCGACCTGTCAACATGGGATTCAGCGGCAAGGTGCATTATCGCGTCCGGTTTAAAGCTTTCAAATAAAGTTTTTACCGCCGCATAATCACAAATATCTGCCTGAACAAAATTATAACGCTCATTATTTTCAACTTCTTTCAAGCTTTCCGGACAACCGGCATAAGTAAGTTTATCCAGATTATACACATGATAATCAGTATTTTTAATTAAGTGTCTAATCAAAGCTGAACCGATAAATCCGGCTCCTCCAGTCACAATAACTTTCATTTTTTTATTTTCATACATATTTAAAACCTATAATTCCCTAATAAGCTAAAAAGGTGTCATTGAACTTTGAAATACCATTTTTACTTTATCATTATTTTATAAGTTTTCAAGCACAGTTGTTATCTTGCCGGTATAGTTATCTGTCTCCAGAGGGACAAAATGAGTTGCTATAAAAAATATTTAGCAACAAAAACAGCTTGTTTGAGTATTATAACTCAAACAAGCTGTGAATATGAGAGGGGGATAATTTATTTATTTATCTTTCTTGCTTGTCTTTTTTTGATGACTTTTTTAAGTTCTTTTGCGTTAACTTTGCCGTCATTATTTTTATCCGCTTTTCTCTCCCATTTGGTATTTACTTTTGAGCGGTCTCTTAGATAAGCATTTTTTTCCTGTTTTTTACGGGCATCACGAAATTCTTTTGCGTTAACTTTGCCGTCATTATTTTTATCGGCCTTTTTTTCCCATTTAGTATTTACTTCAGAACGATTATTCAAATAATTCTTGCGGGTAGCTTGGTTTTCTTTTCTGCTGACTTTGCCGTCATTATTTTTGTCTGCCCGTTTTTCATACTTCGTATCAACTTTTCTTGTACGTATTCTATGTTTCTTAGATTTACCTGTACTGCTTTCTTTAGCGAAAGTATTGATATTAACTGCGAATAATACTGCCATAATGATCAATGTTAAAGTCTTCATTTTCTAAAACTCCATTTAAATTTGTTTTTTGTTGTGGAACTGTTCCCTAGATCTGTTAGTATAAACGTGCAAAGAATAAATTTTATTGCATCTTTTTGAAAAAAATTTGTTATAATCGTTTAAATGGCTATATTCCTAGGAGTTTTTTGACAATGAATCTATTAACAAAAAAGAGAAATTATGAGCGTTTTTGAAGCAATTATGTTAATTTGTTTTGGAGCAAGCTGGCCTCTGGCAATTTATAAAACTTACAAGAGCAAAAATCCGGTCGGCAAAAGCCTTTCCTTTTTATATTTGATCTTTATCGGTTATGCCAGCGGGATATGTCATAAGATATTTATAGATTACAATTGGGTGATCTCTTTGTATATCATCAACTTATTGATGGTAGGTGTGGACATAGCTTTAACACATTATTACCATAAAAAACAAAAAGCTACATAAGTTTCAAGCCGGGCAAGTCCTGAACATCAATTATACCAACAACTTTTTCGTTTTCGTCTAAAACAATTATGTCGTTGATATGGCGGTCTTCCACCACTTTAAGAGCTTCAGCCGCAAGCGAATCAGCTTTCACCGCAATAGGTCCAGCGGTCATTACCGAGCCTATTTCTTTGGCTAGAATACTCATGTCATGTTCCGCGTGACGACGAAAATCCCCGTCTGTAAAAACGCCCATGAGTCCTTGTTCTTTGTTCACAACAACCGCCGCTCCGCAACGGGCTTTAGTCATTTTCAACAATGTATCTTTGACTGTTGTTTCCGGCAAGACCAGCACACAATTATCGCCGGAACGCATAATGTCGCCAACGTGCATAGTCACCGCGCGTCCAATTGCCCCGCCGGGATGCAGACGTCCGTAATCTTCTTTGGTAAAGCCATAATTATCAAGCAAAACCATCGCCAGAGCATCACCTAATGCCAATAATGCGGTAGTTGTAGTGGTAGGAGCCAAATTAAATGGACAAGCTTCCTCGCCGACAGTCATCGGCATAGTAAAATCAGATAGTTTCGCCAAAGACGATCCGGGATAGCCGGTGATGGCAAAAATTTGTGTACCGAGGCGTTTCGCCGGGTTCAAGACAGATAAAAGTTCTTCTGTTTCGCCACTGTAGCTGATTGCAAGAATCAAATCATCTTTCTGCATGAGTCCAAGGTCGCCATGCAAAGCCTCGACCGGATGCATGAAAACCGCCGGAGAACCGACACTGGAAAGAGTCGCGGCAATTTTTTGACCGATATAACCGCTTTTACCAATACCTGTAACAATAAGTTTAGCACCGTTTTTCACGGTTTCGGCACATTTTTCAACGAGAGTTTCAAACTTAGCGTCGAGATTATCACGAACAGCTTCCATGCCTTTTATCTCGACATCAATTACTTCTCTGGCTCTTTTAATAAATGAACTCATATTTTTGCCTCAAATTTTTTGAATCATGATTAAATAATCTCTCGTTTACGGCTCAAGAGGACTTTCGCCCTCCAAATTTATTATTTCACTAGAATTTCGCTTGGAGGGCGAGACTCTGTCGAGCCGATTTCGATGTTCAAGCTTTTCTTACAATCTACATGAACGCAAATTACTAACAATAATACCACGAGCTCCAATCTTGTGCAGCTCGTCCATTATATAATTGCTTTCTTTGTTTTTGATCATCGCTTTGACCGCGACCCAGTCAGGATTACTCAAAGGAGAAATCGTTGGAGATTCTATACCCGGAGTCAATTTACATGCTTCATCGCATTTCTCCAGAGAAATATCATATTCAACCATCGCGTATTTGCGAGCCACCAGAATTCCGCGTAAACGCCCGAGTAAACGGCTCACTTCCGGGGTTTTGGAAATTTCATCATCGCGGGCAATCAAAACAGCTTCGGACTGCATCAGGGAATCCCCGACGACTTCCAAACCGGCTTCTTTCAGAGTGCGCCCGGATTCAACAACGTCAGCGATAGCGTCAGCCACACCGAGTTCGATAGAAATTTCCACAGCTCCATCGAGACGAACGATTTGAGCCGTAACACCGCGTTTTTCCAAATCCAGACGAACTATTTCCGGGTATGATGTCGCGATTCTCAGACCATCAAATTTATCAGGTATAAGTCCTGAATCTTTAGGCACGGCGTAATGAAAAGCGGAATTTCCGAACTTAAGTGCCTGAATCTCGATAACATCAGCCTTGCTGTCAATCGCCAGATCACGCCCGGTAATCCCCAGATCTATTATGCCTTTGCCGACATAAATAGCGATATCTCGTGGTCTCAGAAATATAAAATTTATTTTATTTTCTTCATCCGCGACAATTAATTCACGGCTGGATCGGGAGCATTTATAACCCGCTTCTTTAAGTAGCGCGACAGCTTTTTCTGACAATGCGCCTTTATTTGGAATTGCTATCTGCAACATATCATTCTCCCTAGAGGTATTCGTAAACGTCTTCAAGTTCTAATTCATTCGCTATCATCATTACTTGTAAATGATAAAGCAGCTGGGAAATCTCTTCCGCCGCGGCTTCCTTGCTTTCGTGTTCGGACGCCATCCAAACCTCGGCGGCTTCCTCAACAATCTTTTTACCGATAAAATGCTTGCCCTTATTAAACTCTTTTACAGTTCCAGAGTTCATATCCTGAGCAGCAATTTTTTCTTTAAGCTCAACAAAAAGCTCATCAAATTTTTTCATTAGTCAAATTTCCATATTATCATTTACCAGAAGAGTTTAATATATTGCTTTACAAAGAAAAAACAAGAAAAAGCTTTAAGATATGGATCATAATCCTTTTTTACTGATCCGGCTGATAATCAGCTTGCATTTTAACAAGTTCTATGCTATATTAG
>JAHOYW010000269.1 GCA_019038735.1 Victivallales bacterium
TGAAAGCTTTTGCTAAGGAGCAAAAAATGCTTACAAATATATACGAAAGAGAGAAAGTCTCTACAGCGCAAGGTGCATTTTCAGATTGGCTGCAGACAAAATGCATGCGTTTTAAAAGACAATAAACTCCAATTTTCTTTCAGGATTTTTAAATAACGCGAATAAGTTTGGGATAAGGTTTGTAAATATAGTTAGGGTAACCTATTTTAATGATGTAGATTTTTTACTAAACAGGATAAAAAACATGCAAAAGCCATTATCATTGATGGAACCGGGTGAAAAGGGAAAGATAATTTCCATTTCCCATAAGATGCGCAGTTACAAGAAATTTGCGGATTTGGGAATAGTGAAAGGGACTTCTCTCAGCATGGAGCGGATAGCTCCTTTGGGCGATCCTATTGAAGTTAAAATTAAAGGTTACAGCTTGTCTTTCAGAAAAGAGGAAGCGCTTAATATTACGGTTGAAATAGATAATGACAAAAACACATAAAATTGTTTTAGCGGGAAACCCGAATAGCGGAAAAACTACAGTCTTCAATGCCTTGACCGGCGCGCGTCAGCATGTGGGTAATTATCCGGGCGTGACAGTCGAGCAGATTATTGGTTCCTTTACGCTTGATGACAATAATATCGAAGTAACTGATTTGCCCGGAACTTACAGTTTGACTGCCAGCTCTCCTGAAGAATTAATCGCGCGTAATGTGATTATTACTGAAAAACCGGAAGTCGTAGTCAATATTGTTGACGCGTCTAATTTGGAACGCAATCTCTTTTTAACTCTGCAGTTTATGGAACTTGGCGTTCCAATGATTCTCGTTTTGAATATGATTGATAATGCCAGAAGCAAGGGCATTGAAATTGATATTGAACGGCTCAGCAAGCTTTTTGGTACAAGGGTTGTCTGTACAGTTGGTAATAAGAGTGACGGCATTTATGAATTGAAAAAAGTTATTGCTGAAGTTGTTCTGGAAAAAGAAAAACATTCGTCTAATAAAGTAAATTACAGTGATGAATTAACAATTCCTATTCAGGGATTGACTAAGATATTGATTGATAATAGTATTGCCCAGGAAGGATATAGAATTCCTTGGCTGGCAATAAAATTATTAGAAAAAGATAAAGAAATTATTGAGCTTGTAAAGTCTTTTGATTCAGGCGAGAAAGCCCTCAATGAAGCCAATAAATTGATTGAAAAATTAGAAAATGATGTTGACGAACCAAGTGAGATCCTTGTTAGCGAACATCGCTATGGCTTTATCGCGGGGACATGCCGTGAAGTTGTCAACACTACTCTCCAGAAGCGTCGGGATATTTCAGAAGCCATTGATTCAGTAGTTACCCATAAAGTTTTTGGGATTCCGCTGTTTTTGAGCTTGATGTACCTAGTATTTTATTTGACTTTTACTGTCGGTGATCCTTTTATGGAGTGGATCGAATTCGGCTTCGGATGGCTTGGAAGATTTATCTCGTCGTGGTGGCCGACAGGCTCTGAAAGTGCTTTGAAATCTCTCATTGTAGATGGAATGATTGCCGGGGTGGGCGGAGTTCTTGTATTTCTGCCGAATATCGCATTTTTATTTTTAGCTATTGCCATTCTGGAAGGAACAGGATATATGGCGCGAGTCGCGTTCATTATGGATCGGCTCATGAATAAAATTGGCTTGCACGGTAAAAGTTTTATTCCGATGCTTATTGGTTTTGGCTGTTCGGTTCCAGCTATTATGGGCACCCGGACTTTGAATTTGAAGCGGGATCGAATGACGACAATGTTGGTTGTGCCTTTAATGAGTTGTGGAGCCAGAATTCCGATTTATGCTTTGATTATTCCTGCTTTTTTTGCCAAAAGATGGGAAGCTTTAGTTATGTTTTCAATTTATGTGATTGGCATAATCGTTGCTATCATCTGTGCTAAACTACTGCGTTCTACATTGTTTAAAGGTGAGAATGAGCCTTTTGTAATGGAGTTGCCACCTTATCGTATTCCGACCTCCAAAAGTATTGGTATTCACATGTGGAGCCGGACAGTAATTTACCTGAAAAAAGCTGGTACTTTATTGTTGGCTGCTTCGGTGATTTTATGGATATTGAGCAATTACCCTAAAAAAGATAAATTAGATAGAGATTACGCTGGTGAAATCACAAAAATTGAACAAAGCCAGCTGGTTCAAAAAGAAAAAGCAGCAAAAATCCAAAACATCAAGAACGAAAAGATGGCTGAACTTTTAGCTTACACCTGCACCGGTAGGTTAGGGCATGCGATTGAACCTGCTTTAAAACCTATGGGTTTTGACTGGAAAATCGGCACTGCTTTGATTGGGGCTTTCCCGGCGAAAGAGCTTTTTGTTTCGCAAATGGGTATAGTTTTCGCGCTTGGTGAGATTAACGAAGAAAATTCTGTTGCCTTACGAGAGGAGTTGCCCAAACATTATAATGGACTGCAGGCATATTGTATTATGCTGTTCTGTCTCTTGAGCGCACCATGTATAGCGACTTTCGCAGTTACTAAACGTGAGAGCAATTCATGGTTCTGGGCATTCTTCCAGTTGGGCGGTTTGACCGCATTAGCCTATCTTGTCACTACAGCCGTCTATCAGGTCGGTATGCTATTTTAATTTTTCCGTGTATTTTATATAGAACATGTGCTTTTTCTTGATTTGTTTCTTAAAGCATGATAGACTAATAAATAATTATTAGAGTCTTAAATTTAAGGTGAAAACTTATGTGCGGCATTGCTGGAATTATTAATAGCTCGGATAGCCGGGTTGAAGAATTAATCCATAATATGACTGATGCAATCCGTCATCGCGGCCCAAACGATTCAGGTTACTTCATTGACGAAAATGTTGCGCTTGGACATCGTCGTCTTTCAATTATCGACCTTAAGAACGGACATCAACCAATGTTTAACGCGGATAAGACTATCGCGATTGTTTTTAACGGCGAAATATACAATCACAATGAATTACGCTCTGAGCTCGAGCACAACGGCTGTACATTTAAGACTCGCTGTGATACTGAAGTGATTATTTATCTTTATGAAAAATACGGCAAAGCTTGTGTAGAAAAGCTTAACGGTATGTTCGCATTCTGTATTTATGATCTTAGACAGGGAAAGCTTCTCCTGGCGCGGGATCGCATGGGACAAAAACCTTTGTTTTACTACCACAAAGAGAAAGAATTGATTTTTTGCAGTGAGCTTAAGGGATTGAAGCAAAATTCAAATATAGCGCGAGAATACAATTACCAGAGCATTCATGATTATCTTTCGCTGCAATATATTCCCAGCCCTCATACAGTTTACCGAAATGTATTCAAATTACCACCGGGAAACTTGTTGGAATTTGATATTACTGAGGGAACTATGAAAGTTGAATCCTATTGGAACGTGGATTTTTCACCTGCTGCTAAAACAACTAAACTTACATTTGACGATGCCAAGAAACAGCTTCGTGAATTGTTGACTAAATCAGTTAAACGCCGCTTGATGTCTGACGTTCCTTATGGAGTTTTTCTGTCCGGAGGTTTGGATTCAAGTATTATTACCGGCATTATGATGGAATTGTGTGATCATCCGGTAAAAGCCTTTACTATTGGCTTTAGCGAAGCCAAATATGATGAACGCGCTTATGCTGAAAAGCTTGTTCAACACTTCAATGTTGGTTCAAAATATCCATTGGAGTATCATGTCAAAGTAGTTAACGCGCAAGATTTTGACATTGTTAAAAAATTAGTTCGTCATTGTGGTGAGCCTTATAGTGATGCCTCAATATTACCTACATATTTTCTCAGTGAATTCACAAATAAGCATGTAAGAGTAGCTTTAAGTGGTGACGGGGCGGATGAGCTTTTTGCCGGTTATGAACGTTATTTACTCATGCGTTACAGTCAATGTTTTGACTTTATGCCAGTATTTCTGCGTAAAATTTTATTCGGACTGCCGGCAAACTTGATTCCAAACAAAGGCGATCGCTCTTTTGTTGGTCGTTTGCAGAGAACTTTACGTTCTGTAGCGTCATTTTCGGATGAGCGTTATATAAATATTATCAGTCGTTTCAATGAAATATTAAAAAGTAATCTTTATGGTGAACGTTTCGCCAATTTTAAATTCTGCCCTAGTTATGATGTCATTTCTTCGGTATATAATAGCGCAAGTGCCGAGCATGAAGTTGAAAAAATTATGGAAACAGATTTAAAAACTTATTTGCCGGGTGATATTTTAACAAAAATTGATATTGCTTCGATGGCTTGTTCGCTGGAAGTTAGAAGTCCTTTCATGGATCACGAAGTGGTTGAATTCGCGGCATCTCTGCCATTAAAATTTAAACAACGCAGAGTCTCACGCAAACATATTTTGAAACATGCTTTTGCTGATATGATTCCGTCTGAAATCCAAAACCGCAGTAAAAAAGGTTTCGGAGTGCCTTTGCATACATGGTTCAGGGGACCATGGCGCGAGCAATTGCAGGAGCATTTACTGGAAGGTAAATTAGTAAAAGATGATTTTTTCCGCAAAGATGCTATGGAAAAATTGCTTAGCGATCATTCTGCTGGAAAAAGCGATCACTCTTACCCATTATGGAGTTTATTAGTTCTTGAGCTGTTCCTCGAGCAGGAAGCAAACGATATTGAGCAATAAAGAGAGCAGGTACTACTCAGCAAACACTAAATAGTAGAACTTTGCAGTTCCGATGCAATAATATTCAGAGATTGACCTGCTCTCTGATATAAGAATACATCCGCTTAAATATATAATCAAGTTGCGAACAAAAAAAACAGTGCTTGATGGATATTTTATCTAAAAATTTTCTTTCAGAGCCCAAAGCCCGAGAGCTGGATTGCTGATGTAGAATATTTTTTCGCCATTAACTAAATTGTAACCATCTTTAAGCTTATCAAAGTCATATTTTTTCATAAGCTCGTCAAGGTCGCCATAGGCAAAACCAACGCCTTCAATTTCTTCGCGGGACGTGTCTGATCCCGGGCAATAGGTGATTTTAAAACGTCCTTCGGATGAGCCGTGAATCAAATGAGCCGCGGCACTAAGATTGTTGCCAAGCTCAGGGTTATCTTCGACTGCTTTCAAGGTAGCTGGAGTGCCGTGGTAGCCGTATTTACGAATCAGACGGTCGATTTCTTTGTCCTCGCCGAACTCACGCAGGGCAGGGGCTAATATAATCAGTTCGCCATCGTCGGCAATTGCCATACGGGTACGGTAAACCGCTTTGTTGCCAAGCCAAGTGCTTTTGAATTCTTCAGGGTCAAGGTAGACTAT
>JAHOYW010000187.1 GCA_019038735.1 Victivallales bacterium
ATTAAAAGAAAAAATAAAGAATAAGAAGTGTCGCACTTGTATTTTGAATCCAAGCAAGCTTGAATGCTCACATTTTTGAAAATCCTTAGCTACTGCTCTTCCCGCTCCAGAAGAATTGCCTTAACCGGATCAGGAATCGAATTGGGTTTGGCTTGTTGTTCCGCTACCCAGACATCCATTAATTTCCGGCATTGCTGAACAATTTCCGGACATTCATCTACCAGATCTTTTGTTTCGTATGGGTCATTGATCATGTCGTATAATTCCTCTGCTTTCCAGTCGTTATAATTCCAATCATCAAAAGTCCGGATATAAAGGTGGGTTTTAGTACGGACAGCCCTTTGTACAGTATAGAGCCCGCTATCCCAAACCAGGTAATCGCGATCTTCGCCGGTCTTTCCCAGGACATTTTCTTTATACGACTTTCCATCCCAATCTTCTGGTATAGGCATGTCCAGTAGGTCACAGATAGTTGGTGCAAAATCAACATTATACATGAAAGCATCAGAACTGACATTTTTCGGGGTTCTCTTGGGCCAGCGGATGATCAATGGAATACGCTGGATACACTCGTCCACATTTACATGGTCAGAATAAACCCCGTGTTCTCCGAAAGCATCACCGTGGTCACCGGAAAAAATAATCACTGCGTCATCCAGTACGCCCTGGCGGTCAAGTTCATCCAAAACCTGCTTAATATGGTAATCAACATAAGCGATAGAGGCATCGTAGGCAGTGATTATTTGTTCGAAATCTTTGCGATTGTTAACGGCACCCGGCATCAACGGAACTGAGCTTTTATCATCTTTAAACTGCTCGTGGGCGGTAAATGATCCCTCGACATTCTGATGTTCCCTGATAGCTTTTTCATCCGGCCATTCCTGAGTAACAGGGTAAGCATCGAAACGATCGGCCCAAGATGGATCCATCTTGTAAATTCGGTGGGTATCCCAATAATTGATATGGAGATAGTAGTTTTCCCGGGTAGCATTGTTTTTCAACCATGGAAGCACTTTGGCATTGACTTCTTCTGCGGTTTCTGATCCGCATTTTAAATTCGGGGTATGAAACTCACTCCAGCCGCACATGAACCACAGGGAAAAATGACGGTCGGCAAAATTGGAAAAGCAAATCGGGTCATAGCCGTTAGCCTTCATTTGCCGGGGGAACATCTGGTTGGTATTTGTCGGACCGCTGTAACTTCCTGTTTCAATATTGAATTTTGCTCCGGCACCATGATTGGAAATAACACCGTTGCGGATGCCGAAGCGTCCGGAGATTAGGCAGGTCCGTGACGGCAAACACGGGGAACTGGCACAGTAATAGTTGTTGAATCTGACTCCTTCTCTTGCAATTGAATCAATGGTTGGTGATGTGGGGCGATTGTAACCGTAACACCCAAGGTGATCCGGTCTCAAACAGTCGATGTCAAAATATATAATACGCATTATTAACTCCTTTTTTTGTATTTTGGCACTTCAGGCTCATTTGTAACTGCAACTTCGTTTCTTAATAGACCCTCTCTCCGGTTTATCGCATGAGTTTTAAAATCGTCAGCCATTCGCAATTTCAGCATATCTTGCAGAAGCTGGTTTTTCAGTACAAAGTGTTCTGGATCATTAAAGAGATTGTTAGACTCTAAAGGATCCTTAACAAGATCATACATTTCGCCATCACCATCCGGCTGCATCCAAATTTTGTGTTTTTCTGTTCGGTACATCATTCCTTGATTACTTGAACAAGTTACTCCTTCACGTATCGACACACCCTCTTCCAATACAGGCTTTAAAGAGCGTCCTGGAAGTGAACGATCTACCTCAATATTCAGTAAATCAAATAATGTTGGAGTGAAGTCAAGAGAGGAGCATAGTTGAGAGAGAATTTTACCTTTGTGTTTACCATCAGGGAAGCGCATCATCATTGGAATACGAGTTTCTGAATCGTGATATGTTGCACCCTTGTTGAAGATTCGATGTTCACCTAGAACATCGCCGTAATCTGAAGTATAAATTATTAAAGTATTTTCTAACAAACCAGTCTCCTCAAGTTTCAATAAAATTCTCCCCAGACAGTCATCCACCATCTTTAACAGACAATGGTGACCGGCAATTCCTCTACGGATATCTTTGTCTGTGATCGACCGCCCCAGACGTTTCTTGAAAAATTCAGCCCTCGATTGATACTCTTGTGACTTTTTCCGTAGAAATTCAATATTCTTCGCTGTTTCAGGCAGTTCTACATCTTCCGGTCGGCAGTATTCAAGATATTCTTCAGGCATAACATAGGGTTCGTGCGGCGCATGAAAACCGACAAACATCGCAAAAGGATCTTCTTGCAGTTTCAAATTCTCCAGTATATCGCAAGTTTGATTTGCTGTGGCAATATCAAAAAATTGTTCTTTATTCTCAGGGCTTGCCTCAGGTTTAAAATGATCCCAGCCGTCCTGCCTGCCAAAACTTTTCCCCAAGTCAATTTGCTTGTGGAAGCTACCCGAATGCACCATATGAGTTTTACCAACAGAAAGACTCAAGTAACCATTATCTCTGAGTGCACTCATCCAGCTGTCAGATCCATACATATTGAAACGAGCGTTTGAAATACCTGTTTGCCACGGTTGCAGACCTGTTAAAAAACAATTTCTTGAAGGTCCACAGGCCATAGCCGCAGTAAAAAATTGGGTAAAGTTTGCAGATTCCTCCTTCAATCTCTCTAAATTCGGGTAATTCGCGCATGGGTGTCGTCCTTCCCCAAACGAATCAGCACGTTGCTGGTCGGCCATAATGAAAAGGATATTCGGTTTTTGCATTTCAATTTTCCTTTGTTTGAAATAGGGTTTCTATCTTTTTAGGGGATATTCGCCTTTGATAATATCGTCAAATTTCTTCATAACTCGTTTAGCTTCTTCAAGATTCACCCTTAAAACCAATCTCCCTGGAAATAGCTTCGGCAGTATCTTTGACTCTTTTTACTAATTCTTTCTGCCGTTCTTTTGTTAATTGATACGAAAGCACCGGCACAGAGATAATTCCGACCAATTTTCCCTCATGATTAAGTATCGCCGCGGCAAAACGGACCGTATTCAGCCTGCCTTCTTCAATATCAATTGCACAATGAGTCTTCAGTATTTCGGTACATTCCTTTTCCAGCTGCTCAGGGGTCGTGCTTGCATTAGGCGTGTTAGTTCGGCATTCATCACTGCCGTAAAATATTTCCCGTTGTTGTTTATCCAGATGAGCAAGACGTATCTTGCCAGGGGCTATGGCATTAAGATGTGAATTTCTACTGCCTACCCGTATGTATAAGCCAATCGGGTCAATTTTTTCAATTATTTCAATAAATATAATCGTGTAAGCGTCGGGAATAGACAATTCAATCCTTTCACCGATGTCACTGTGGAGTTCCTGTAGGTGCTTATAAGCAATTTGCCGCAAATCAATGCGGTTGAGTATCGTTGATGATATATTCAGAAAACGAAGTCCGAGAACATAGCCATTTTCCCTTTTGCTAAGATATTCTTCTTCCGTCATGATCTTCAGCATGGCAGCTAGTGACGGTTTCGATATCCCTGTTGCTGAAAGCAACTCTCCGAACCGCATTATTGGCCTTTCTTCCAAAAGTCTGATGATCTCCAAAGCCTGTTTTACTTGTCGGACTCTCATATAAGCATAATTCCTTTTGCAGCTCTCATATTTGTTGAATACATCTCGTTGGTTTCATATCCGTAACCAGCAGTTTCTTTTTTGTTACATAATTATACTATATAAACTCGTCTGTGTCAAGAGGGAAAAGAAAAAAATGATACTATGGGGGGCAATCCCTAAGGATAATATTTTTTTTGGGATTAGGAGTGAATTTTAAGACAATAGTTGAACGCTTGCGCGGGAAACCTCTAGTTGACACAAAGTCGCCCGTTGGATCGAGCCGTTGCATCCGGCTTTTTGCCTATTCCGCGGCAAATCCAGCTTCATCTGCGAGCATGGTCTTTAATTTTGTCAAAGCCTGATTTTGAATCTGACGAACACGCTCACGAGTTCTGCCTATCTGCTGGCTGACTTCTTCAAGCGTCCGAGCGCGACTGCCGTCTAAACCAAAACGCATCTGCAAGATTAATCTTTCGCGTCCATCTAAATCTTCCAATAAATCTAAAAGACGGTCAACTGATTCAACATCTCCGAGAATCTGATCTGGAGTCATCGCTCTGCGGTCAGGGATAATATCCTGAAACTCGCCGTCTTCACCTTGCTGAATAGGGTCATGTAAAGAAAATGTCCGCAAGTCAGCCAAACGCAGACCAGCAACAGTACGTTCGCTGAAATCTAAATGTTTTGCTATTTCCGCATCGGTCGGTTCGCGTCCAAGTTCTTCAGCTAACTTCATGCGGACGGATTTTATCTTATTTATTTTACCAGCGGATTGAACAGGGATACGAATAGTTCTGCTTTGATTTGCTAAAGCCCGCCGCATGGATTGCTTAACCCACCATGCCGCGTAAGAACTGAATTTCGCGCCTTTTGCCGGATCAAATTTTTCGACCGCGCGCATCAAGCCAATATTTCCTTCTGAAATAAGGTCAAGTAAAGGTAAACCGAGCCCTTTAAAGTCATGTGCTATTTTAACTACCAGACGCAGGTTTGCTTGAATGAGAACCGCACGGGCATCATCATGAGCTTTTTCGTCGTCGCCATGAATTGCCGCCGCAAGCTCAATCTCTTCCTTTTTCGTAACTAGAGAAATTTGACCAATGTCCTGCATATACACTTTCATTGTGTCATTTTTGCTTCCAGTGGTAATCTTGGAATTAAGTGCTTCCTGACGAGCTTTATCTCTACCCTTTTTAGTTTGGGGAATAACAACTTCAATAGCTTTTTTACGTCCGCGCACAGCAGGTTTCTTTGCAACTTCTTTTTTAGCAGTGGCTTTCTTGGCAGTGGCTTTCTTAGTAACAGCTTTCTTAGAAACAGCTTTCTTAGCAACAACCTTCTTGGCAGCAACTTTAACCGTTTCTTTTTTAACGGCAGCTTTTTTAGTAACAGCTTTCTTAGTAACAGCCTTCTTGACAGCAACTTTAACAGTGGCTTTTTTAGCAACAGTTTTTTTAGGAGCGACCTTAGAGACAGCCTTCTTAACTTCTTTTTTAGGAGAAGCCTTAAGGACTTTTGTCTTTGCGATTTTCTTTTTTACCACAACCTTCTTTTTAGCTGTAGTTTTTTTCTCTTTAGTTTCTGCCATATTTATTTTTAAGCTTTTTATATTTTATATTTATATATAT
>JAHOYW010000087.1 GCA_019038735.1 Victivallales bacterium
GTGTATAGAGACCATTATCAAGAAAATAATTGCAGAATAAAGCCTTTTGAGTGATATAAAATTAATCATCCAAAGCCTATAATATGAGAAGAGTGCGGACTTGAAAACAAGGATGAATAAGTAAAATGGTACCCGAGAGAGGAATTGAACCTCCGACCTGCGGTTTAGGAAACCGATGCTCTATCCCCTGAGCTACCCGGGCAATTAATTTGTTTTTTTAGAAATTGTGGCAGACTAATCCGTCACGAAGTTTTGGTTCAAACCATGTTGATTTTGGCGGCATGATGGCATCAGCGTCGGCGATGTCCATAAGCTGCTTGATAGTTGTCTCGAACATGGAAAATGCGACTGCGTGTGAACCGTCGTCGACTACTCTTTCAAGTTCTTTCGTCCCTCGGATACCGCCGATGAAATCAATTCCGGTACTGGTGCGCGGGTCGCCGATACCGAGCATTGGTGCCAGGATATTGTCCTGTAGAGTGCTGACGTCAAGGCATTCGATAACACCAAGTTTACTGATGTCGAACTTAGCTTGAACTAAAGACCATTTTCCTTCAAGGTACATGCAGAATTCACCGGATTTTTGTGGTGAAGCATTATCTGTCGGCGTAATAGTATATTTTTCAGAGATTTTTTCTTTTAATTGTTCCGCTGTCAAACCATTAAGATTCTTAACCGCCCGATTGTATGGTAGAATTTTTAATTGTGAAGCCGGGAATGTTACAGACAGGAAATAATTGTAATCTTCGTTGCCAGTGTGATTCGGATTTTTAGGAGCACATTCTGCTTGTGTGCGGGCAGCGGCGGCACTGCGATGGTGTCCGTCGGCAATGTATAAATATGGAATTGCTTCAAACATTGCTGAAAGTTTTTTGCTGTTTTTTGTATCAACACGCCACAAAGTATGTTGGATTCCGTCAGCCGCAGTTAAGTCGAAAGTCGGCGCGGCGGCAGTTAATTCAGCGACCAGAGCATCAATTTCGCTCGAATCTTTGTAAGTTAAAAATGTTGGACCAGTATGTGAACGCAAAGTCATAACGTGACGGGTGCGGTCATCTTCTTTGTCCTGACGGGTTTTTTCATGTTTTTTGATGATGTTATTGCAGTAGTCATCAGCAGACGCTGCGCCAAGAATACCAGTTTGTACATGTTCGCCCATGATTAGACGATAGATATAGAGATGTTCTTCTGTGTCAAGTTCGAGCGGAGCGATTTCGCAGAGCTTCTTGAAGTTTTCAGCAGCTTTAGCGTAAACACTGTCGTCATGCAGGTCAATACCCGGCTCCATGTCGATTTCGGGGCGTGATACATGTAGGAATGATAATGGATTGCTTGCCGCTAATGCTGCGGCTTCTTCTGAGTTTACGACATCGTATGGGACTGCCGCGACTTCTTTTGCTTTTTCCGGTGTAGGCACTAAGCCATGAAAGGGCATAATTTTAGCCATGTCTATTTATCTCCATTTTAATTAATTGAAAAGTGAAAATTATAATCTAGTCTCGTTTACGAGAAGTTCAAAAGCAGGAATAAAAAAATATGATTTATTTTAGAAAATAGGGACACAAACTTAGTGGACTTAAAACTATCTTGTATCTTTGGCAATTTCTTTGTTCTGGAAGACTACAACTGCCCACATTGTACATAGTGCTATGTACAGGACTACATATATTCCTGACCATAACAAATATGTTGCTGGAATTTCTTTGTGGGTTGCCAAGGCGTCTGCCAACCAGAAAAATTGCCAGTTTGGCAGGATGGCGTAGAATATTTTGCAAATGACATTGAGAGTAGCAGAACCAGTATCGTCTAAGAATAAATAGCTGGAAATTAATCCCAGGAAGAAGATAACAGAACATACGGTTAGATTCGCGACTAGATCCAAGCGAGTGGCGAAGACCACCGTAATTGCCGCCATTGTTGATACTGAGAAAAAGACCAATATTAAAGCGTACATATAACTTTGCAATAAGATTTCCGGGTGTGTTTTGAAAATCAAACATACGATGCAGTAAATCGGCAGTAAAATCCAAATTCCTAAAGTTGTGTATGATGCGAATGAGCGGGTGTACATGAAGTTCATAATCATTCCGAATATACAAGAGGCTATGAGTATTCCGAAATAAATATAATAAGCTCCCATGTCCATGCGGAACTGATCTTTAGCGATATATAAGGAGATTATTGATCCTACATTGCAGAGAAAAACAAATACCACGACAGTGAAAATAATACCGGCAATCTTAGCGAGAATAAAAGTCCAGCGATAAACTGGTTTGGATAATAAAAGCAATACCGTTCCGTTACGCATTTCACGAGTTACCGTGTGGCTTGAACTCATTACCGCTACGAAGAGACCGAATAAAAGCACCGTCGCCATTGAACTGTCAACAACCAGTTTGATCTGATCGCCGAATACAAATAAAGTCATTGATGGGAAATGTCCAATCAGGACTAATGCGGTAATTAGCAGAATAAAGAATATAGGTTCTCTGATTGATTCAGTAAATGTGTTTTTTGCAATATGAAAAAAATTTAACATACAATATCTATTTGTCTTTTATTAATTCTGGAGTTGATTTAGGCATGACTATTTCCGGCTCTTTAAGCAGTTCAGCTTTGGGATCAATTGCTTCCTTTGTGCCTTCTTTAACATCCTTAGTTTCTATAGTGTCTGCTTTTTTCTCAACAATGATTTCATCAAGGTCTATATCTTTAACTGGTCCGTCAGAAGGCGCTGTTGAGATATTTCTTGTTCTTTTTGGTTTGTACAAGCTGCTGTTGAGTTCACGTCCAAGTTTTTTGTAGTCATAAGCAACGTTTCTGGCATCCAGCAGGATTGAGACGCGTTCGGAAATTTTTACCCAGTCATCGCCTTCGATAGTTATTAGCGGAATCTCTTTGGCAATCATTTTGCGGTATTTATCGGCAACATATTCGTTACCGCCTAAGATGACGATTTGTTTCGGATTCAGGAAGCTGATAAAACGCGCTAGATTTTCTTCGTTTATTTCAAGTGCTTCTTCAGATCTTTCACGAGGAGGGTTGAAGAAAATTCCTTTGCCGTTGATTGCAGGCAGGAGAAGATAAGGCTGTTTAGTGTCATCCTGCAGTAGTTGCGCAATGACCAGTGGATGTTTGTAGTTACTGGTGATAATCAGAGTGATTACATCTCTTTTTGGTCCGCGATAAGGAGTTATATCTTCCCAGAAATCCGCGAAACAGGAGCTTATAGTGCTGAAGACGACTGCTCCGAAAAATACTTTTTTAAGAATGTTGCTCATAGTATCCTCTCTAATATGTAAAAAGTTTTTAATTGATATATGTCTATAACTAAATATAAAATATACTGCTTTTCGGCTTAGTGCAAACAAAAAATCAAGTAAGAAAGGATTTTTTTTGATTATTGCTTGCGAAAACACTAAAATGGATTCATTTTATAGGCTTGTAAAAAACAGTCCTTTCTGGTTTTAAAGTGGGTAAGTGTTAATTGAATATCCAATATCCAACAAGGAATATCCAATAATCAAGGAAATAAAAAAAGAGCACAATAAATTAAGAAATACTGTTTTTGAGGCTTTTTGTAACTTGTTCAACATGGATGATAGCTGTTATTGCAAGATGATTTGAATGATTAAATCTGACGTTTTCAGGTATGGAGCGAAGTGATAAAAACTTGGATATTGGATATTTGCATTATTAGTCTTTATTCACGAAAATACCGAAAGAGTTATAAAAAGCAAATAGGGAAGGTGTGTAATATTAAAAATCTTTTAGAACAAAAAAAACAAGATCAAATCCCCCGTGGAGCAATTTTCATGAGCGGCAGCGGCACTAATGCCGAAAAGATTCTTGATTTTCGAAAAAAAACTTCTGCGAAATGGTTGCCGGCAGTGATAATAACGGACAATCCGGAAAGAAGCCGTGCGGCGGAAATCGCGAAAGCTTATGCTTTGCCGCTGCTTGAGTTCAGTATCAGAGAATTTTACCTCCGTCACGGCGAAGATAAAATATCCTTAGCCAGTGAAAATGGTCGTCGTATCCGGGAATTATGGACCGAGGCTTTGCGTGAAAAAATTGTTCACTTTAATATCGACTTTGGTATTCTCGCCGGATTTATGCCGCTGTCAAACATTACCGGAGATTTTCCTTGTCTTAATGTGCATCCTGGAGATTTGACCGTGGAACGTAATGGTCAACGTCAGTTTGTCGGACTGCATGCAGTGCCGACAGAATTAGCGATTATCAATGATTTCAAAACAATTCGTAGCTCGGTGATTATCGCCCAGCCATATACAGGGCAGGGGGGCGAAATGGACAGTGGACCGATTTTAGGGATTTCTCCTGAACTGGAATTGGATTTGCAAACTTTTAACCATGCCCAATTATTAGAGATATACAATAACCGCCCCGCAAGGAAACCAGTCGGTGGCTGGAAAGACGCTTTGAGCAAAATCGCCGCCGCGAATCAGGAACGCCTGAAAGAAAAAGGTGACTGGATAGTATTTCCTCAAGTAGTCAATGATTTTGCCGCCGGAAAATTTGCCATCGAAAACGGTGATTTATACTTTCAAAAAGAAAGTGGCTGGGAAAAAGTCAAAACAATAGAATATAAATAGCGTTGTTCATGACGGGGTCTGTTCAGAATGGCACTAAGATAAGCGTTTTAAATGTACGAAATTTATCGATTTGACAAGCACCCCTGAGCCGCAGGCTCTTTGGACTGCGGCACTCCCGTGCCGCTTTTCAATGCAACGGGAAATGACATGGTTTCTCGCAAAAAACACAAAGCGCAAGAAGGCTTGCGCACTCCAAAGCGCTCCGCGCAGAGTTTTTAGTTTCATAACAGCTCTTGAACCGTAAATAATTTTTGTTGACTCAATATTAATCTCTTATTTTAGCGCCATTCGGGTCTGTTCACTTAGTGGAGCCTTTTTAGGTTTAAAAGAGTTGAAAATATTACCAAAAGTAGCTCTATGTTTTTATATATTGAGGCACGAGATATTAAGATAAGGGAAGTGAACTTAATTTAAACTTGAATCTTCAATGAATTGATATATTTTAGACAAAAGGCGTACTTTTTATAAAAAAAGAACAAAAAATCCTTATTTCAAAAAGTTGAGGCGCAGGAAATTAAAATAAGAGCCCAAAATAGCATAAATCTTATTTTTTTAAGCTCAAAAAATAAAAATAAAGTGGACAGACCTGGGGTGTTAAATCTGTGGGGTTTTGAAAAATAAAAACTCACTGTTTTTTT
>JAHOYW010000222.1 GCA_019038735.1 Victivallales bacterium
TATGAAAGGTTTAATCGGTAAAAAGCTCGGGATGTCTCAGGTCTTTGATGACTCAGGCAAAGTAACACCCGTAACTGTCATTCAGGCAGGACCCTGTACGGTCGTTGATGTGATGACCAAAGATCGCGATGGTTACTCGGCGATTCAGTTGGGTTTTGGGAGTAAAAAGGCAAAAAATGTCTCTAAAGCAATGCTTGGACATTTCAAAAAAGCCAATCTCAAAACAGATTTACCATCAGTCTCAAGAGAATTCCGCACGGAAAAAGATCCAGAAGTAGAACTCGGCAGCATTATTTGCGCTGATATTTTTGCGGCAGATGAATTTCTCGATGTTACTGGTACTGTCAAAGGTCGTGGTTTTCAGGGCGTTGTAAAACGCTACAACTTCGCTGGTGGTCGCTATTCTCATGGCGGTGGCTGGAAAAGAAAGCCGGGGTCTATTGGACAATGTGAATTTCCAGGTCGTGTCGATAAAGGCAAAAAGATGCCGGGACAAATGGGTAACGTTCGTAGAACTATCCAGAATCTCCGTGTCGTTCGTGTTATGGCTGAAGAAAATATACTCTTCGTCAAAGGTGCTGTTCCAGGACCTGTCGGCGGAACTGTTCTTCTCCGTTCAGCTATCAAAAAAACTAACAGCAAATAACTCTGAAGGGTAGATACTATGTCAAAGATTTTACAGATTGTTGATAGCAAAGCTGCTGTCGTTGGTGAATACACTCTTCCAGAGAATTGCTTTGAACTTGAAAGAGGTTCTCAGGCTGTTCATGAGTGTGTAGTCGGCTTTCTCGCCGAACAACGCGCAGGTACTGCTTGTACAAAAACTCGCGGCAATGTCCGTGGCGGTGGCGCAAAACCATATGCTCAGAAAGGTACTGGTCGCGCTCGTTCCGGTAGCATACGTAATCCTATATGGGCTGGAGGTGGTACTATTTTTGGACCGAGTCCACGTAGTTACGCCAAGAAAATTAATAAGAAAGTTCGTAAATTAGCTTTAAAAAGAGCTCTTTCCGAACGTGTTGAAGAAGCTAGCGTAATCGTTCTCGATAAAATTGAGTTCGCTGACGGCAAAACTAAAAGCGCGAAAGCGTTTTTGAAGAATTTGCAGATTGCTAAGAACGCTTTAATCCTTGTTCCTGAATATACTGAAAGCATCATAAGTGCTACAGGCAATTTAGATAATGCGGTTTTGCGTAGTGCGACAAGCGTTAATGTTTATGAACTTCTTCGTTTCTCTAAAATTATTTGCACCAAAGATTCACTTGACATTCTTGTCAAGAGAATGGGTTAAGGAGAACTATAATGAAGAATGCATATAAAGTAATTATTTCCCCATTGATCACTGAAAAAAATAATGATCTTGCTAATCAAGATAAATATGTTTTTAAAGTTGACCGCAATGCCGGAAAAATTGAGATAGGACGGGCTGTTGAAGAACTTTTCGAAGTGAAAGTTAAGTCCGTCAACGTGATGAACTATAATGGCAAACCTAAACGTGCCGGAAGATCTGCTGTAGTCGGTCGCCGCGCGAACTGGAAGAAAGCCGTTGTAACTCTTGCTGAAGGTAGCATTGACTTGTTTTAACAGGAAATTGAGGTAAAATAATATGGCTATAAAAAGTTATAATCCAACAACTCCGAGCAGACGGAATATGACCGTTTCGGATTTTGCCGAAATAACAGTCGATTCTCCTCTGAAGGGTTTGACTAAAGGCAAAAAGTCCACTGGTGGACGTAACAACTTAGGACGTATCACTACACGTTTTCGTGGTGGTGGTAACAAACGTCGTTTACGCGCGATTGATTTCAAACGTGACAAAGACGGTATTCCTGCAAAAGTTGTAAGTATTGAATATGATCCAAACCGTACAGCGAATATTGCATTGCTTTCATACGCTGATGGTGAAAAACGTTACATTTTAGCTCCTTTGGGCTTAACTGTCGGCGCAACTGTTATGAACGGCAAGAAAGCAGAACCAAAAAGTGGTAACTGCTTACGTCTGAAAGATATTCCAGTTGGCTTGACTATTCATAATATTGAGATGCAGGCTGGTCATGGCGCGAAATTAGTTCGTTCCGCTGGTCAAGTTGCTATACTGCGTGCCCGTGATGGAAAATATGCTCAAGTAAAACTTCCTTCTGGTGAAGTTCGTTTGATCAATATTGAATGTCGTGCTACAATTGGTCAGGTTGGTAATTTAGATCATTCTAAAATCAAGCTGGGTAAAGCTGGTAAAAAACGTTATATGGGCAAACGCCCGCACGTTCGTGGTGTTGCGATGAACCCTGTTGACCATCCGATGGGTGGTGGTGAAGGTAAAACTAGTGGTGGTGGACATCCGCAATCTCCATGGGGTCAGTTAGCTAAGGGTAAGAAGACTCGTAACAAGCGTAAAGCTTCCAGTAAATTCATCCTTGAACGGAGGAAAAAATAATGTCTAGATCAGTTAGAAAAGGTCCTTTCGTGGATGGTCACTTGCTCAAGAAGGTTGAGAGAATGAATGCAAGCGGGAAAAAGCTTCCAATTAAGACTTGGTCCCGTCGCTCAATGATTATTCCAGATTTTGTAGGGCATACATTTAACGTGCATAATGGCAAATCTTTTGCTACAGTTTTCGTGACTGAAAATATGGTTGGTCACAAACTTGGCGAATTTTCTGTTACTCGTGTATTCAGAATCCATGGTGTTATAAGCGGTAAGTAATTACTCGTTAAACATCAATTATACAAAAAACACCCAGCTATATCAGCCGGGTGTTTTTTTATTAATAATCTCGCATGTAAAAACAAATGGCGTGCTTTTCAAGTTTAAACTAATACCGAATTGCAATCTAACGGATAGTAAAAAAAGGTCTGACTCAAAAGCCAGACCTTTTAATTTTTTGCCTTCTTTAGATTACTCTTCGCTGTTTGTAGCTTGGTGCTTAGCGATGATATCATTCGCGATACTTGACGGCACTTGTTCGTATCTTTCAAAATCCATTTTAAAGACCCCGCGACCGTGCGTCATACTACGCAGTTCTGTAGCGTATTTTGACATTTCCACCAATGGAACGTCAGCATTTACAACCTGCAGTCCTTCTTCAGTGCCCATACCCAAAATACGACCGCGCTTGTGATTCAAGTCACCGGTAACATCACCCATATAATCATTTGGAACGGTAATCTTCACTTTCATAATAGGTTCAAGGATAACTGGCTTTGATTTGGCAATCGCGTCACGGAAAGCTGTTCTTCCAGCAATTTTAAATGCCATTTCATTTGAATCTACCGGATGATGTTTACCGTCATAAACAGTTACTTTAATATTTTCAACTTTACATCCTACCAAAGGTCCGGCGTCCAGAGTTCCAACGACTCCTTTTTCTATCGCCGGAATAAAGTTCTTCGGGATATTTCCGCCGACAACTTTATTTTCAAACTCATAGCCATCTGGAGAAGGTTCGATGCGCAGGAATACTTCCGCGAATTGTCCTGCTCCGCCAGTTTGTTTCTTGTGTTTGTAATGCCCTTCTCCATTCATCGTGATAGTTTCACGATATGGAATTTTTGGAGTTTCAAGATTTACGGCTACTTTGTATTGGTCTTTCAGTTTCTTAACAACCTGCGAAAGATGCTGGTCGCCCATGCCGGAAAGCAGCATTTCATGAGTTTCATCCTGACGTTTGAGAATCACAGTAGGATCACTTTCGGATAACTTATGCAAGCCCTGAGCGATTTTATCCTCTTCTCCATTTTTTGCTGGAGAAATAGCGTAAGACATAACTGGATTAGGGAATACTATTGGCAACATTTCTTTAGTAGAGCTACTGCCCAGTGTATTGCCAATATGTGTATTTTTGAGTTTTGCTATCGCGCCAATACTGCCGGGTCCAAGCGAAGACGTGTTTTTCTGATTTTTCCCATTAAGCAATAGAATTGATCCGAAACGTTCTTTTGTGGCTGTGTTGACATTATAATATTCGCTGTCAGATTTCATCTCCCCTGAAACAACCTTGAAAAATGTCAATTGTCCGATAAAGGGGTCAACGACACATTTAAAGACTCGCGCGACCGGCGTGCCGCTTTCGACAAGTGTCAACTCGCTTTCGTCAGCTAATTTAACTTTCTTCTTGGTCATCGGGTTAGGGAAAAGATTATTGATACTGTCCATGAGCTTAGTCACGCCAATATCTTTCGCTGTACTCGCGGCGTAAACCGGTACTAGGTCGCCACTCATAATAGCGGTATACAGACCTGTGGCGATTTCCGCGTCACTAAGCTCTTCGCCTTCCAAATATTTTTCCATCAAGGCTTCGTCGGACTCCGCGATGGTATCCATGAGCATTTCTTTATATTTTGCGGCATCAGCAGCAAGCTCTTCAGGAACGTCAGTGTCTCTAAGGACGTTTACAACAGCACTGAAACCGTCTTCCTTGCCAACTGGCAAAGTGACCGGCACACAAACAGTTTTGCCGTACGCTTCCTGCAATTGAGTTAAAACTGTCTTAAAATCAGCTCTGTCTCTATCTACACGATTAATCAATATAAAGCGCGGGATATTTAAACGCCGGGCAATTTTCCAGGCGCGAGTTGAACCGACTTGCAGACCTTCAACCGCATCAACAACCAGCAGAAGGCTGTCCGCGATAGTCATAGGAGCAATAGTTTCGCCAATAAACTCAGCGTAACCGGGAGTGTCTACAAAAAATAAGTTTTTACCTTTCCAGGAACAATTCAGTGGTGATGAGTAAATACTCGCTTGTTTTTCCTGCTCTTCCGGAGTGTAATCAGATATACTGGTCTTCTGGTCGACACTACCGAGACGTTCAACAGCTCCGGCTTTAAAAAGCATCAAGTCGCAAAGAGATGTTTTCCCGCATCCACTATGTCCAGCAACAACAAAATTCCTAGTTTCACTTACTTTTTCCATAGCACTTCCTTTTTATTTAAGAATTTAAAGAAATAAACCATTTAACTTTACATAAAACCTTGACAAAGCAGTAAATATATACTAAAATAGCAGTCCTTTATCGAAAATCAAAAGCTTAAATAAGATTTTTATTGTCATATTTTAAATATATAATTACTTTAATTGTTGTAAAGCTTTTATTTTAGTAGTATTTGTAAAGTATATTGAGAGATAATATGGATACACAAAAAACAAGAAAAAAAGGATATGTGCCTCGTTTGACCTTTTCAGGAGAAACACATACCGGTCTAGTC
>JAHOYW010000093.1 GCA_019038735.1 Victivallales bacterium
GTATAAAAGGACGTCCTGAGGGGGAATTAACTACGGGGATATGGCTTAAAACGATTAATGAATTACACGAATTAGGCAATAGTGTGATCGGTTTCACGGGTGGCGAGCCTCTGCTACGTGTGGATTTGCCGGATTTGGTCAAAGCTGCGGTTGACAAGGGTATGGAAACCATTATTTTTAGTTCGGGCGCAGAATTTACACCGGAACGGGCACGGGCTTTGAGAGATGCTGGTTTGTGGGCTTTTTGTGTGAGTGTGGAATCTTTTGATGAGGATCAAAACTCGCGAATGCGTAACAATCCTGATGCTTTATCTATAGCTAGAAAGGCTTTGGAATTATCCGTCGAAATGGGATTTTATACGATGATCGGCAGTGTTGCACGCCGTAGTTTTGTGGAAAGCCACGAATACGAAAAGATTTATAAAGTTGCCCGGGGGATTGGAATAGATGAGCTTCGTTTAGTCGAGCCTATGCCGTGCGGTAAGTTAATTGATGCTGTAGAAGATGATTTGTTGGCTCCTGAACACATCAAAGCATTACGAGAATTTCATGTAAAAATCAACAGTCAAGCTAAGCTACCTAAAGTTTGCGCTTTTAATCACATCGAAAGCCCTGAATATTTCGGTTGCGGCGGTGGCACTCAACACATGTTTATTGATTATAACGGACAAGTTTGCCCTTGTGATTTTACGCCAATGAGTTTCGGCTGTGTTGAAGAACAGCCGCTTGCGGATATTTGGAAGCGCATGAGTGAGGCAATGCATAATCCGCGTCGAAATTGTTTTGTACAGAAAAACCATAAAATTATTCGGGAACATTATCATGAAGCTGGTGAATTGCCCTTACCTCCGGAGACAAGCGAAAAAATCTGTGAGGAAGCAGGAACTGAAGCATTCCCTGATTACTTCAAAATGGTTACCGGTCGCGATAAATAATCTTACATATTATCTTGGAGGTCTTTCTGGTGTTGATCTGAAAGATTTCTTACTTTCTTGATTGCCCGCCAGTTTTTAATACCTTTTTCAGAATTTGGTTTTCCGGGGGTGCTTTCGGGAAATACTGCTCTCTGAGTGGCGGCTGGAACTGTTGTGCTTTTGCTTTCCTTGTCAACTGATTTTTTCTGCAAAAGTTTGTATCCGCCAAAAATTAATGCTGTAATAATAATAATCCATATCAATGTTTTCATGATTTTACCTCAAATTTTTATTTGTTAATATAAGTTCTTAGTTCTATTATAGTATAAGAATCAAATTCAAGCAAACCAAATCCAAATATTTTTTCTGCTTACTGGTTTGAATTTTTGGGGGGATGGGCTTATAGTAAATGCTTACGTTTGTTATTTAAAAACCGAATAAAACATTGTGATCTATACTTATGAGTGATATTGCTATTGAAGACTTGTTTATGACCGCGGCTGAAGATGCTTCTGCTGAGAACCTTGAAAAACTACTTGCCGCTTTGAAAAAAGTTGAGGACCCGGGTAATGACGAAATCGGCGACGAACTCGAACTTATCTTTGGCGAGCTTGATGAAGATATGACTACAGATCAAGCGTGTTTCTGCTTGAATCTGGCACGGCTCAAGGTTAAAGATCATTCCATATTCCGCAAAGTTTTAAGCGACGCGATTAAAAAAATACTTCCGCCTTATCTCAATCAACTTGGATTTTTGCGTGCTTTGGGATTGCGTGACCGTGATGTAAGTCTTAGCGAGATAACTTTTCGTTACGATAATATGCTTAAACTGAAAAACAATATGCAGATATTCTTTAAAAGCACAAAACGCTGGGGAATAATCAGTGATATTGATACTGTTTCCGCTTCCGTGGCAGTTAATTCCCTCGGTGGAGGCGCATTTGCTGTTCCTTTAGCGACGACGCTTAGCGAAGGTAAGATTTTTGAATCAAGCGCGCCTGCTTCAAAACTGGCGCGGATTACGAAAAATGGCGGTATTTCGAGCGCGGATTACCGAAGCCTTGCGGTGCAGAAATCTTTTTCCCCCCTGGATGATGCTACTATTGAAGAAATAGCTTACGCTACAGCCGTACCTGATGTCATGTCTGGAGATGAATTTAGAACATGGTGGGCTGCCAGCGGTAGTGCAACTGAACAAAAAGCTAAAGGACGTCAGTTCTTTGAAGCTCGTAGTTTAAAGGAATTGCATGTGCTCTTGAGTGAAAATATTGATTCAAAACTTAAGCTTGACGATGATGGCACCGAAAAGATGATTGCGTTTTTTGAAAAATTGAACCCCGCCGCGGCGGCTCGTGATGTTAAAGTGATGGCAGAATCTATTTCCTTGCTGGTTCCTCACGGAAACGACGAGCAATTGCGGGAAATCTTTGCGCCATTGATCAATAAAGCTACATTTTGGCCTGAAGACTTGGAGATGATACATCTTGATTCTTTAAACATCTGGGGCACGATCCCGGCTAAGCATGTTGTTAATATAGCTTATGCTATGAATTTAGTATTTTCAGATGAATACCTTGCCGCTTATACAACTTGTCTGCCATTGCGCTGTTTGAATACCTTTGGCGAATTGATTGATGATGATTTGCTTTATGACGCAATCAAAAGTCTGCAGATGTGCAGTTGTGATATTCTCCTGTGGATCTGGCGTAATCGAAAAAAGCATGACAAAGAACTGCTTGAATTGGTTTCTATCGAACAGCTTGCTAAAGCATTAAGTGATGATGATCTACCCAAAGCATGGACTGGAGCCCAGAGGGATCTCAAAGTGCAATTGATGGATAAAGAAGATTTTCAAAAACATTTACTCAAGCTTGTCGGTGAAGATATGTGGGTAGTTACTTCAATTCTCCAGACCGCTAAATTTTGTAGCGGTAATGAGCGCCAGAGTCTCTTGATTAAATTATCACGCCTCTCTCCAGAGCTACGCGAACATCTCGAAAGCGGAGCTGGACAAAAAACTCTTGGAAAACAAGCCACGAAGGATGCAACTCTGAAAGTTGAACCGCTATTTACCTCAATTAAATCTCACAAAGCTTTATTAAACGAGTTGGACGAACTTGTGAAGGTGCATATACCGGAAAATCGTGAATCCCTCAAGGTTGCGCGTGCGCACGGGGATTTTCGTGAAAATGCTGAGTATGACGCGGCTAAAGAACGCCGTAATTTTCTCAACAGGCGCCGGGATGAACTTGAACGTGATATCTTATTGGTACAGCCAATGGATTTTGAAAAGCAAAAAGTCGAAGAATATTCAATAGTAGGTTCAGCGGTAACAATCAAATTGGATTCTGGTAAAGAGGAGCAATATTTTCTGGTCGGTGCCTGGGATGGCAACCCGGATGAAAATGTTATTTCCTATAAAACTAGAATGGGGCAAGTTATGATGCATCATAAAGCTAAAGATGTAATTATTTTGCCAAATGGTGAAAAATGCACTATCTCAAAAATTGATAAATTACCCGAATCTGTTATCGAAAAACTAAGAGATTAATTTGTGAGTACTGTTTTTTTAGGAATGGATTTTGCTAAAGAAAAATTTACGCACCGTGCGGCACAATGGCGGCGTGTAAGCTCATACGGTCAGCGTCATGTACTTCGTTCAGGAGAGCTCGTGGATCTTGTGAAGTATGAAATTCCCGCCCGTCTTCCCGCCAATAAAGGCAAAAAAATATTGTGGTTTTCTGATTTGCACTTCGATAAAAAGCTGAAAATTGAAGAAAAAATCCTAACTGAAAGTTTAGAATTTATTAAGAGTATTAAACCCGACTATGTAGTTTTCGGGGGTGATACGACAAGGTATTCATCATATTTGCCGATAGTGCGGGATTTTTTAAAATCTTTTCCTGAAGATTCTAAAAAGCTGGCAGTTTTAGGTAATTGGGAATATTCCAAACGCTGGTTGAAGTGTAAAGGCTGGAGGAATTTTTTTGAAAGTTCCGGATTCAAGCTCTTAGTCAATGAACCTTATGAGTCAAATGATTTTTTCTTCTACGGTATCGATGATCTTCGAAAAGGCACAGCATTAGGACCGAAAGAAGTCGCTGATGATAAAGAAGTCATTTTTTTAGCGCACAGCCCTGATGCTTTTATCCATATAAGCAATCAGGAAATACTGAAAAAAAGCAGTTTAGTTTTGTCTGGTCATACCCATGGTGGACAAATAAGATTGCCGTTTTTTGGAGCATTGCTCACTTCATCGCGTTACTGGCGGCACTTTGATTACGGACATTTTGCAAATTCCTACAAAGGAAATATGATCGTTTCATCAGGTCTGGGCTGTTCAAGTATCCAGCTAAGAATAGCATGCCGTCGCGAATTAGTATTAATTGATTTCGTTTAAAAGAAAAATCCTGAAATATTGCTTTATCGCTGCCTTTCATTCTCTGTTATTATTATCTTATTTTTTTGCTTAAAAATTCTTGTAATTTTTTAAATATGTACTAGATTGATAACTTGTCGTTATATATTGAATTTGATTGAAACCTTAATCCAAATTTGGATTTAAGCTCTAGCTAGTTAAGAGCAACCCGGAAGGTTCTGAACATCAAGACCTTAGCTCTATGTCTTGCCTGCTCTCCTCCTATTCCTCTGGTGGTTTAAGATTTTAATCGTAAACTTATAAAAGAGGATCATATGATAGAACCAAAGGATATTCGTGTCTATTCCGGCAGTGCTCATCCAAAGCTTTCTAAAGCTATAGCTGACTATCTTGAGATACCGTTGGGTAAAGTAAACCTTACGCGTTTCCCCGATGGTGAGATTTTCGTTCAATTTCAAGAAAATATTCGTAGTGCTGACGTCTTTATTATTCAGCCGACTTGTGCGCCTACGAATGAAAACTTGATGGAACTGTTGATAATGATAGATGCGGCGAAGCGCGCTTCAGCAGCGCGAATCACTGTCGTACTGCCTTATTTTGGTTACGCGCGTCAAGATCGCAAAGACCGTCCACGTGTTCCTATTACTGCCAAACTGGTTGCCAATCTTCTTGATGCTGCCGGAGCTAACCGTGTTATTACAATGGATTTGCATTCACAACAGATTCAGGGTTTCTTCGATATTCCTGTAGATCATCTTTATGCCCGTCCGGTTATTGTTCCTCATTTGAAAGAATTAGTCGGAGAT
>JAHOYW010000354.1 GCA_019038735.1 Victivallales bacterium
TTTAAACGAAGTAATCAGGCTCCAATCATTTTTCTCAAGGAGTTCATGCAGATTTTCATTAGCACTTGCGTCAAGAAATTCAGTAAAACTCATCGGGTACAAATCTAAAAAATCAACCTTTCCAACAGGGAAGCTGGTTCCTTTGTGCATGGCAACTCCCAGCAATGAGCCTGCAGAGATAATCGCATATTCAGGAGCATTTTCATGAAAATATTTTAATGAAGCAAGAGCTTGGGGAACGTCCTGTACTTCATCAAAAATTATCAGGGTATCGGCTGCAGAGATTAAAACGCCGGATTCTATTTGTAACGCGGTAATTAAATGCTCAATATCATAACCTTCTTGAAAGACTTGCTGCATTCGCTGGTTATTGTCAAAGTTGATATAGGCTACATTAGAAAAAAAACTTTTACCGAATTCTTTCATAAGCCAGGTCTTGCCAACCTGTCTTGCTCCGCGAATAATCAAGGGTTTGCGTGTCGGATTATCTTTCCACTTTTCAAGCATCTGCATGGCACATCGTTTCATAACTTATATATCTCCTGTTTGTATTCTCAATACAATAATAGTTTATTACAAAAAAACAAGCGACTTTATGTTGTTTGTATACGTTTTCCCAAGCAACTTTACGGGTATATACCTGTATTTAAGGCTTTTTGGGGAGAAAAATTATGCCTGAATCACAAAAACTCCGCCATCGCAGAAAGTTTATCAAGATTTTAAGAAGCATTTTCATTTGTAAAAATAAATCTCTTTGAATTTGCTTATTTGAGCGAAATGGACTATATTATTTCCATAAAAAAAGAAGGTGCAAATTGTTGAGCAAAGTTGATACAATCAAAAATCTTTTGCCTCCCTGTCTGTTGCCATTATTGCGTTGGTGGTTTGGGGCATCATTTAAAGGCAATTATCCTGTGTGGGCTGCAGCCGTAGCCGCTTCCCGAGGCTATGAAGACACAACAACTTTGGAGCGTATCATTGAAACTTCCAGAAAGGTTAGAGACGGAGCGTATGCTTATGAACGCGATGGCGTAGTTTTTGACCAGATTGATTACTCTTGGCCGGTGTTGAGTGCAATTATGACCGCGGCGGCGCATAACAATGGCAATCTTAGAGTGTTGGATTTTGGAGGAGCATTAGGAAGCACCTATCGACAAAATTTAGCCTTTTTAGATGCTTTGCGGGACAGCTTTTGGAGCATTGTTGAAACCCCGGATCTGGTTAAAGCCGGCAAGAGTGAATTTCAAACGAAAGAGCTGATTTTTTTTAAAGATATAGACTCAGCATGTAAAAAACAACATTATAATATTGCCCTGCTGGCAAGTGTATTGCCATATCTTCAGGAACCATATGTGACTTTGCAGCAGATTATCAGCCATTCTCCTGATTTTATAGTATTGGACAGAACCATGATTGTCGCCTCAGAGCAAGATCGCCTTACGGTACAAAGTAATAGTGCTCTGATGGGGAAGAGTAGTTATCCTGCCTGGTTTTTCAGTGAAGATAAGCTGTTGGCGGCTTTTGAACCGGACTATCAACTGCTAAGCAGTTTTGCGGCGCTGGGGGATAAAGCACTTTTACGTTCCCCCTTCGCAATGGCTGAATTCAAAGGTTATATATTTAAACATAAATTACTTGGGCAGAAAAACCATGAATGAATTTGATGATATTACAGTAAAAAATAGTGCTTATGTGAACTTGAAACGCGTGGTGGACGATAGCGATGGCTGTCTTTGTATTATAAACGGACAGCAAGATGTTCCTTTCGAGATCAAACGGGTTTATTACATAAACAGTCTGGATGTCGCTTCAAGCGTAAGAGGCAAACATGCGCATCGAAAACTACGGCAGGTCATTTTTTGTATCAGTGGGAGTTTTGTCTTGTCGCTGGATGATGGTATCAATAAACAGGATATCAGGATGTGGCGGGATAATGTTGGTGTTGTTCTTGATCCGATGCTTTGGCACACTATGCACAGTTTTTCTATTGGATGTGTTATAATGGTAGTTGCAAGCGATTATTATAATGAGAGTGATTATATTAGAAATTATGATGAATTTATAAAATTAAGCAGAGAATCAAAATGAAAATTGCACAATGTGATTTATTAAGCGGCTATCAGGCTCAGAAAGGTGAAATTGATGCCGCCATAGGTCGAGTATTAGAAAGCGGCTGGTATATTCTAGGAAAAGAAGTAACTGCGTTTGAAGAGGAATTTGCAGCATTTTGTGGAACTAACTACAGTCTTGGAGTTGCTAGTGGAACTGATGCCATTGAACTTATTTTGCGTTCTTTGGAATTGCCTGCTGACAGCTTGGTCGCGACGGTTTCAAATACCGCGGTTGCCACAATTGCAGCCATTGAACGGAGCGGGCTAAAACCCTTGATGGTGGATATTGCAGAGGATACGTTTAATATGTCGCCGAAAATGCTTCGAAAAATTCTCAATTCTGCTTGCAGACCTAAAATAAAAGCGATAGTCGCGGTGCATCTTTACGGACATCCTGCCGAAATTAAAGAAATTATTACAATCGCGAATGAATTTAATATTCCTGTGATTGAGGATTGTGCTCAAGCTCATGGAGCTTCAGTTGATGGTCGCCGGGTTGGTTCTTTCGGCATAGCCGGGGCGTTCAGTTTCTATCCAACTAAAAATTTAGGTGCTGTAGGGGACGGCGGTGCTGTAACAGTTAATTCAGCAGAACTATACCAGAAAATGAGTGAATTGCGGCAGTACGGATGGAGAAAACGCTATATTAGTGATCGTGCTGGAATAAATAGTCGACTGGATGAGCTTCAGGCGGCGATTCTTCGTTGTAAATTACCGTATCTGGAAGCGGATAATAATAAGCGTATTGAAATTGCAAAAATATATAATTCGATTCTAAAAAACTGCGCTTGCATAACTCCCTTTGTCAAGGCGAATTGTGGACACGTCTATCATCAGTATGTTATAAAAGTAGATAAGCGTGATTCGTTAATGTGCCGCTTAGCGGAAAGAGGCATTGGAACAGCAGTACATTATCCTGCGGCAATACATCAGCAACCGGCTTATGAAAAGATTGAAATCCCCTCAGCATTAAGCAATACGGAAATAGTAATGCCGAAAATCTTAAGCTTGCCGATGTATCCGGGACTAGCGATCGATGATGCCCGGACTGTTGCTGAATCTATTGTCGAGCTTATTGGTAAATAACTATGAAATATGATTTTTTCACATATTTTGACAGCAATTATATCTTTCAGGGACTGGCACTTTATTCCTCATTGAAGAATACGGGAATAAAATTTCGTTTATTCGCGATAGCTCTTGACGAAGCGGCTTTTGAAATGCTAGTAGAGCTGAAAGACTCTGTACCTGAGATAATAGCGGTAAAATTAGCTGATATTGAGAGTTTTGATGCAGAATTCTCGAACTGTCGTAATAATCGTTCACAAATTGAATATTATTTTACACTTAGCCCGGTAGCACCACTGTATTTGTTTGAACAGTTTCCAGATATTGAAATATTGAATTATCTGGACTCTGATCTTTATTTTTACTCATCTCCAGCAGCGATATATGAGGAGCTTAAAGATAAGTCTATACTGATTATTGAACACCGCTTTCCAAGACATTTGAAGTACATGGAACGAAACGGAAAATTTAACGTAGCATTTCAACTATATCGTAACAACAATTCCGCGCGCCAGTGTTTGCTTCAATGGCGCAAACAATGCATTGCATGGTGTTATGACAAAGTGGAAGCAAAGCGTTATGCGGATCAAAAATACCTTGATACTTGGTCTCGTGACTTTGACGTGAGCGTCTGTCAGAACAAGGGAGCGAATTTAGCACCATGGAACTGGATGCAATATAATCTAGAAATTACAGACGGGAAATTGATTGTTGATGAAAATGAGCTGATTTTTTTCCATTTTCAAGGATTTCGTTTTCTCAGCAGTACACGGGTATGCCATAATTTAGGCTGTTATTTTGCCGTAATGCCGCGAGAGATCAGATACTTTCTGTATCAAAATTACGCGGAACAATTTAGCAAAATAGACAAGCTTTTGAATGAAAACTGTAAGAAACTTAATCCTGGTATTAGATTTGTCAACCATAGAACAAACTGGATGACCTATATCAAAAATATAATAGGTATGCCGTTTAACACAATGAAATTAAATAATGAATAAAAACTTAAAATTTGCCCCAATTGCTTTGTTTGTGTATAATCGGCTTGATACGCTGGTTCAAACAATTGATGCTTTGGCACTTAATGAACTTGCAAGCGAGTCAGACCTGTTTATCTTCAGCGATGGAGCGAGAGACGAGCAGGCTGCTAAGGATGTGGAAGCCGTCCGTCAATACATAAAAACGCTTTCCGGTTTCAAAAGCATCAAAATAATTGAAAAAGAATATAATTGTGGCTTGGCAGGCTCAATTATTGCGGGGGTAACACAGTTAAGCAAAGAATTTGGTAAAGTGATTGTGCTTGAGGATGACTTGCTTACATCTCCGTTCTTTTTACGATTTATGAATGATGGTCTGGATATGTATCAAAATAATGATGAAGTAATTAGTATTCATGGCTATATGTATCCGGTTAACAAAGCATTGCCGGAAACATTTTTCCTAAGAGGTGCAGACTGTTGGGGATGGGCGACTTGGGAACGCGGCTGGAAGCTGTTTGAGTCAGACCCCGAAAAACTATTGAATCGTTTGAAACAAGAAAAATTATTAAAAATATTTGATATGGATGGAGCTTATCCTTATTCCAAAATGCTAAAAGGAAATATTTTAAAAAAGAATAATTCATGGGCGATACGATGGTATGCCTCAGCTTTTTTGGAGAATAAATTAACTTTATACCCGGGACGATCGCTAGTAGCAAACATCGGCAATAATGCAGAGGCCAGCCACTGTACTGTCGATAGTAAGGTCTTTGATGTAGTCTTGTTGCAAGAACGGAGTGAGCTTAAGCCAATTGCGCTTAAAGAGAACGTGGCGGCGCGTGCGGAAATTATAAAATATTTTAGAAAGTTGCCCTTCCAGCTTGCCTTGGCATGGCTTAAAGGTTTGATT
>JAHOYW010000162.1 GCA_019038735.1 Victivallales bacterium
CAATATAAGAAACGCCTTCATGCTTCAAGCTGATACCCAAACCCGAAGACGCCGTCATAGTTCTGCGTCCGGTAGCGGATGCGCCCAAAACCATATTGATCGCGCCGATTTCAGATTCAGCCTGAAGAAAAACCCGTCCCAGACGAGGAAAAAGTAATGCCGCGGTATGAGCTATTTCACTAGCCGGCGTAATAGGATAACCAAAATAGGAATCACAACCAGCCAGCAAGGCTCCATAAATGACCGCCTCATTACCTTTTAATAACATTTTATTAGTATATTCCATCAGAGATTAATCCTCCTCTATCAGTTTTACTATCTTTATCGCGCCGGGCTCGGGACAATTGTAAAAACATGCCGCGCAGCCAATACAGCCGCTCCCTGCATAAACAGCATAAGGGAAACCCATAAAATTAAATTCCTTCCCCATCTTCAAGACAGATTTCGGACAGGCATTGACACAACGCTCACAGCCCTTGCATTCTTCCGCGTTAATAATACATTTAGCTTTTTCAACTTTCTTGCTCATAAGCTTATATTGCTCCAGTTTATATAAATTATAATAATATAAAATACCACACATGCAAGATAAAGCAATTAGCATGCCAAATATTTTCCAGCTCAAAACAAAATATTATCAATAAAATCATATACAAAAAATGTACATCACTTGAACATTCAAAGTACAACACCTATATTAATAATTAAATTAATTAGTTTTTTCACAAGTCGCAAAATGGTAATAAAATGGCACTATGCAAAGGCAAAGAACGGGAGATTGCTAAGGCAATCGGAAAATTGGATTTTACTAACCCTTTTATTCCTGAACGCGTCATCTTAGAAAAAACAGCTTTGGGTTCCGGCTATCGTCCGCCCGTCATGCAGGGAAATATCGAAGGCGAAAAAAGCAGAGTCCGCTTCAATACAAACGAACTTAAAAAACAGGCTATCGAACTACTCACTATCTTCCGCAAACGCTTAGTTGATAAAAAGTTAAAACTCATTGACGGCGACTTGGAAATCTATGAAAATCTGGTAATCTATTATTTATACGAACTTTACCGCAGTGATATTAAAAACTATTTTATGGATAAAAGCGGCAAATATTCTCTTGCCGATTCCTATAAACGTTTCAGTGCGGACTGGAAATATTATCTGCAATTAAGCCCACGTCCTTTTGAAACTGTTTTCACGGCAGTAAAGATGTTTGAAATGTTTTTTCAGATACGCCGGGCTTTTCATTATACATTTGATTTTTTAATCGGGCGTTCAGCGGTATCTTCCGAATTGCGCGCCTCGATTTGGCAATCAATCTTCACCCATGACATCATCCGTTATCATCGTCTCCTATACAACCGCATGCAGAGTATCACCACCTTGATAAGCGGGCCGTCTGGAACCGGTAAAGAACTGGTCGCCCGTGCGGTGGCTCTGTCTCAACATATTCCTTTTGACGAAAAAAACGGGAATTTCACTGCCAGCCACCAGCAATTATTTTTCCCTCTGCATCTTTCCGCTATGCCGCAGACCTTAATCGAATCAGAGTTGTTCGGGCATCAGAAAGGTGCTTTTACGGGGGCGGTGCAAAACCGAATTGGCTGGATGGAGACCTGTTCGGAATACGGCACAGTGTTTCTCGATGAGATCGGCGAAGTAAACGATGCCGTCCAAGTAAAACTTTTACGCATCCTGCAAAGCCGCGCCTTCCAGCGTCTCGGTGATAATAGCGAACGTTACTATAAGGGTAAATTACTGGCGGCAACAAACAAAAATTTACTAGATGCCATTGAAAAAGGAAAATTTCGCGGCGATCTTTATTATCGTTTATGTTCCGACATCATCGAAACTCCGTCATTACGCGACCAGTTAGGAGGTTCCGAGCTGGAATTGAGTAATTTTATTCAATATTTAGCCGTAGGAATAATTGGTCAGGATGAATCCGAAAAATTAGCGACTGAAGCAAGCACTTGGATTAAAAAGAATTTAGGTTTAGAATACGCCTGGCCGGGCAATGTCCGGGAGCTGGAACAATGCCTGAGAAACATCATGATTCGCGGAACATATTCAGCTCTGGGACAAATATCTTCACCAAACAGCGAAAATCTCTTATTTCAAGAACTCAAGGAATGCCGTTTAAGCGCGGACGAACTCCTGAATATCTATTGCCAAAACACCTACAAAAAGACCGGAAGCTATCTAGCTACCGCAAAGGTATTAAATCTGGACAGAAGAACAGTAAAAAAGAGAATCAATGAAATGGCGCATTTATTCCGTGAATAAATTATAATTTTACATTCTCCCAATTTATATGAACAAATTTTTCTTGAGTTTTCATAAATTTGCTTTATTGTAATGTATATTATATGAACTAATAGGGATGAATATGCGACCTACTAAACTTGGAGCAGCGGGGATTCGCGGCGTTATCGGCACTGGATTAACCCCGGAAAACGCAATTGATTTTGCTTGCGCTTTTGGTACTTTTGCTAATGGCGGCAAAGTCATAGTCGCTCTGGATACGCGTTCTTCCTCCGAAATGCTACATCAGGCGGTTGTTTCCGGGCTACAAAGCTGCGGCTGTGAAGTTCACGACATGGGTATCGCGCCCGCTATGCTGCTTTCTTTCGTTATTCCAAAACTAAAAGCTGCCGGAGCTCTATTGATTGGCGGTGGTCACCAGCGTGAATCCTGGAATTCAATCGTTCCCTGGGGAGCAAACGGAGCTTATCTTAATAACATACAAATCCGTGAATTATTTGATATATATTATGGACGACGTTTTTTTAGCTGCGCTTGGGACGGCATTAAAAAAGTCGTTCCAGTGTCTGAAAATATCCAAGCACAATATTTTGACGCGCTCTGCAAAGTCGTTGATACGAAAGCTATCGCCACGGCGAATTTTACGGTGGTAAGTGATTTTTGCAACGGCTCAGGATCAACTTTAGAAAAAGAATTCGCGGCGCGTTTCAATCTTAATTCGATTCCGATAAACAATATTTTCTCCGGCATCCTGCCGCATGACCCCGAACCTCGTCCACATAGCGCGTTTCAGGTGCAATCACTGATAAAAGCGCTAAAAAGCGATATTGGTTTTGTTTTCAACAGCGACATGAGCCGGGTTTCTCTGGTCAGCGATACGGGTGAGACTTTATCCGAAGAATGCACCTTCCCGCTCGGCGCAGATTACCTGATGGAAAAATCCACTGAAGACGCTCTGCGGGTAGTGAGCAATATATGTACATCCAAAACTCTTGACGACATCGTCGCGCGGCACAATGGAATTCTTGAAAAATATACAACTGGGCAATCTAATATTATTGACTGTATGAAAGAATCAAACGCTTTTATCAGCGGCGAAGGTTCCGGTTCATTTACCAGTAGCGACTGGCTGCCGAGTTTCGATGCCCTTTATGTCAGCGCGGTTATCCTTGAAGCAATGGCAGTCAAACAAAAAACTTTATCCGAACTCGTCGCCGAACTGCCTCGTTATCACATTGTCAAAAAGACAATAAAAAGTTCATCTATGAATGCCTACAATCGTATCCGCCTCCTTAAAAATCATTTTAAAAACGCTAAAATATGTGAAATGGACGGCTTACGTCTGGACTGGGATGATGGATGGGTAAGCTTGCGGGCATCAAGTACAGAACAGTTTATCCGTCTGATCTCAGAATCAAATAACAAAGAGCTTGCCGAAGACCGGGCTTTGCAAATTCATGTTTTACTGGAGAATCTGAGCTGATTATGAATAAAATATTACATACTTTAAAATTTTCAGAAGCCGGAGTCAGAGGAATCGTCGGTGATTCACTGACACCGCAGTTGACCGCTTCATTAGCATCTACTTTCGGGAAATATATCGGCAGCGGACGGGTCATTGTCGCGCGCGACACCAGAAAATCAGGAAAGATGCTGGAACAAGCCCTTATTGCCGGTTTGCTGGCAGTAGGCTGTCAGCCGTTGATTCTGGGTATTGCTCCGACTCCGACTGTGCAGTTAATGGTAAAGCATTACAAAGCAAGCGGCGGAATCGTTATCACAGCCAGCCATAATCCGGTGGAGTGGAATGCCTTAAAATTCATTGGTCCCAAGGGAGTTTTTCTTGACATCAGGGAATCGACAGAGCTTTTCGATATTTTCATACAGGGCAATTTGGACTATTGTTCTGAGCATGATTTTAAAACGATTCGTTATGAAACAAATGCTTTTGAACTTCACATGCAGAAGATTTTCAAAGAAATTGATGCCGAAGCCATCCGCGAATGTAAATTCAAAGTCGCGCTCGACTGCTGCAATGGCGTTGGAGCTTTGTACAGCAAACATTTTCTGGAAGAACTCGGTTGTGAAGTTGTCAGCATTTATGACAAAGCCGACGGCGTCTTTGAACGTCCGCCCGAACCACTGCCTCAAAACCTTGCAGAGCTAAGTAAAACCGTCAAAGAAAATAATTGCGTAATCGGCTTTGCGCATGACCCGGACGGCGACCGGATGACCTTGGTCGATGACAGAGGTCAGGCTTTAGATCCGCAATTTACAATTTCTCTGGCACTTGAACATGTCCTTTACGAAAACCCCGGACCGGTAGTAGTAAATATCCAAACCAGCCGTGCCGTCGAAGATATAGCGACATCTTACGGCTGTGAAGTATTTTATTCTAAAGTCGGCGAAATCAATGTCGTAAACATGATGATGGAAAAAGAATCGGAAATCGGCGGTGAAGGAAATTGCGGCGGCGTCATCTGGCGGCGTCTGCATCCCGGACGTGATAGTTATGTCGCTATGGCTTTGATGTTGGAAATGCTGGCCTTAGGAAATGAAAGCATAAGCAATATTTGCGCGACAATACCAAAATATTTTACTCTCTCAGATAAATTTCCCTGCAGCACCTTTCATGCTCGTGAAATTATTCATAAGCTCACAAAATGCTATCAGGAATATGAATGTATTAGCTTTGACGGTTTGCGCATCAACTTGCCGAGCGGCTGGGTTTTATTGCGCGGATCAAATACGGAACCGGTTTTGCGCTTGACTGTCGAAGCTAAAAATAAGCAGGATGCCAAA
>JAHOYW010000083.1 GCA_019038735.1 Victivallales bacterium
GAATATACTCATGTTCATAAGCTGGGTTTTGTTTCATTATTCTGGTTTTCCCTTTTTTATACAGAAATATTACCGTCAGCTAGTGTGGCTATCGAATCGGCTAAAGACGCTACTTTTTTATCGTGGGTTATCATAATGATAGTGCGTCCGGATTGCTCCTCATGCAGTTGTTGAAAAATCTCTAAAATTCCAGCTCCGGTTTTGGAATCAAGATTACCGGTTGGTTCGTCAGCGAGGATTAAAGGTGGATTGTTTATCAAAGCTCTTGCTATCGCTACACGTTGCTGTTCGCCGCCTGAAAGCTCGTTGGGGCGATGTTTGAGACGGTCAGCCAAGCCGACTTTGAATAACAATTCTTCGGCTCGTGATTTGTATTTATGTCTAGAAGTTGAAGCAATCATTGATGGTAAATATACATTTTCTAAAATCGTTAATTCAGGCAGCATCTGATAGGATTGAAAAATAAAACCAATAGAACTGTTGCGGAATTGACTGGCTTGAGCTTTTGAAAGAGTTTTATAATCAACCCCTTTACACATAATCGTTCCCTTGTCAGGTTTTTCCAAAGTGCCCAAGAGATTGAGTAAAGTTGTTTTGCCACTACCCGATGCTCCGAGAAGCGCAGTCCACGAACCACGCTTGACATGCCAATCGACATCCTGCAAAACCTTTACCTCTTTTTTCCCGATAAAGTATGATTTTGAAACTTTTTGCGCATCGAGATATATATTAGTTTTTTCAGTCATTTTTATCCTTATTTACTCAAGATCACATTCAACTCGAACGCTCGCATCTTTTTTAAAAAATCGCTACGCTTTTTCAAAAAAGCCTCGCTCTTCGAGAACGGTACTTTTAAGGCGCGATAAATCGCGCAAAATTTCATCCGTTGGAGACGGACAACCAACAGGTTCGCCTGTTGGATCGGCGACCGGAGGTCAATCCGGTTTTTTATTTTACTCATTACGTAAAGCTTTTGCGGGGTCTAATGTAGCGGCACGCCAAGCAGGAATTATTCCACCTACCGTACACAAGACAATCGTAACAACTACCACAATCGCTACATCACCGGTAATTATTTTTGCCGGTAAACCATCAAAATAATAGAATTCGGCTGGAAACAGCTCCAAACCGAAAACCCTGGAAGCAAAATGCAGAATATTATTACGCCAGTAAACAATCATCAATCCAGTCAATGTTCCCAATACACTGCCGATAAGACCAACAAACATTCCTTGTAAAATAAATATCCGCATAACTGTGCCTGAACTCGCCCCAAGCGCTTTCAACAAACCGATTTCACGGGTCTTCTGGAAAACCATTGTAATCAAAGTATTAGTGATGCTGAATGCCGCGACCAGTACGATAAACACCAGCAGAAAGAACATCATGTTTTTTTCTACCATCAAGACATTCAATAAATTTTCGTTCAACTGCTTCCAAGTCCGTATTCGCGTCCCAGGTAATTCGTCCATCAGTTGCCGTGCGAGTGCATCGATTTCATCAGGATCATCGATCCAGCCGTAAACCGTGGTCGCCATCCCCCAGTCAAAAAGAAATAAATCATCAGCATCATCCAAACCAATAAACATTACCGACATATCAAAATCTCTTTTGCCAAGCGAATAAATACCCGCAACAGTAAATTCCGCCGGCAGATAGACTTCATCCGTCTTTTTCATAGATACTTGATTATTCTGTTTGAAATCGACTAATTTCAGCAGTTTTTCAGGAGAATGCAGCATAACTTTATGCCCTACCCTGATCCCAAGCTGACGGGAAATATATTGACTTATGACAATTTCATTCTTTTTAAGACGAAAAGTTCCGTCAACAAGCATCTTAGTGATATTCATCTGTTTGTCGATTTGTTCAGGATATACGCCCATGATGTGTTTAGGCAAAAGTTGTTTTCTAAACTGCAGAAGAGCGGGAGCACTGACAATCGCGGCAGGTCGGGCATTATGCGCCTTTAAAGCATCCACAGCTTTATCCGGCTGAATAGTTTTGTAATAAGCATTGTCAATCTGGACATGAGCCCCGACCGTAAGGAGTTTTTCCCGCATCAAGTCGGTAAAACCGGTCATCACAGAAAGCACCACAATCAGAACCGCAACCCCAAGCAACACCCCTACCACCGAAATACAGCTAATAATAGATACTGCGCTCCGTTTAGGTCGCAAGTAGCGTTTCGCCAGAAAAAATTCAGTCTTCAAATTCATAATAGTATTTTCTTAATTTAATTACGCTTTTTTACTTTTTTCATATAAGTATTCCGGGTCTAAATCAAGACCATTTTCCCACTCAACAGTATCAAAACTTATATGAACTTTTTTGAACACATTTAAATCCTGAAGTTCTATAAATTTACCGAATTTTAATATTGGGACAGCATCAAAAATCCGTTTTTCTTTTTTATCAAACGATAATATCAACTTAAAATCATCGGTTGGAGTAACATTTGTTATCGCTTTATACATAATAATTTCCTTATAGTAAAGGTGCTATTTTATACACCTCTTCTCCATTCATCGCAAGTTTCCAGTCAGCAAGCAGTTCTTCTTGATGAAGTTCTGCCCAGGCTTGAACTAATCTTTTTTGTCTTTTCGGAAAATCGCCTTCCATGAATTCTAAGGTCTGAATATCAAATAAAGTTTTATATTCGTTATAATAAACGTGTATATGAGGAGGATTATGCTCCTTAGGAGCAAAATACATCCTGATAATTATTCCATAAAACATCGAAATTGTCGGCATTTTTCATATCCTCTTTAATTTTATTAGTAATTATATAACAATTTTAACATTATTGCAAATATTTTAATCTTTATTTATTCACACAAATAACATATTTTTCTAAAAGCAGGTTATTGATTTTACTCCGTTCCATATAGAACCATGTAAATCAATTTTTTTGCGTTTACGAGTCGCTAAGGCGATTGGCACATGAGTAAAGCGGTCATTCCAATGCCCGATCACAATATCTGAACGCCCGGACATAGCCGCGTGTACCGCGTTTTGCGCCAACATCATGCAGAAAACCGCGTCAGTACCGTAAGCAGGCGTACTGCGAATCATATAACTCGGATCAAAATATTTGACGTTTACTTCTGTATTATGCTCTTTAAAATAAGATTTTATTTTGCTTTTAAGGAATACTCCAATGTCTTTGTGTAAAGCATTTCCTGAAGCATCTTTATCTTTTTCTCCATCAAAAAACTCTTGACCTGCACCTTCCGCGACAAGTATCACTGCATGTCCTTTATCTTTTAAGCGATTTTTCAAATGCTCCAAAAGCGAATCATCTCCACCTTCGAGAGCGATATCTTCTTCAGGCACTATGCAGTAATTAACATGAGAATTCGCCAAAGTCGCGTAAGCGGCAATAAATCCGCTGTCACGCCCCATTACTTTTATCAAACCAACTCCGTTATACGCGCCTTTTGATTCGTTATGGGCGGCAGTTATAACTTCATTTGTCGCGTAAACCGCGGTTTCAAAACCAAAAGATTTATCTATTGCGCAAATGTCATTATCAATAGTTTTCGGAATACCAATCACGCTGATAGATAATTTACGTTTCTTGATAATCATCGCTACATCATGCGCGCAGCGCAAAGTTCCGTCTCCACCGATACAAAATAATACGTTAATATTCATCCGCACCAGCGTATCGACCATGTGTTCTTCATCCTGGCGCCCGCGGGAAGAACCAAGAATCGTTCCGCCGTATTCGTGCAGATCATCGACATTTTCCGGGGTCAAGACCATTGGTTCAAGGTTAAACTCAGGAATCAAACCACGACATCCGTATCGAATCCCGTAAACCACCGGCACTTTATAATGCAGTTTCAAAGTACAAGTCAAACCCTTGATGACATCATTCAGTCCCGGACAAAGTCCGCCGGCAGTCATAATCGCCGCTTTGCTCCATGCCGGGTCATGAAAAATTTTCTCACGCGGACCAGCCATCTCAAAAGATGGTAGTTCGTCTAAATTGGCAGCATACTTTTCCAGTTTCGAAACTTCCGAGTCATAAGCAATACGTGCGTCATCATCAACAAATTTCCCCTTATTATAAGGCGAAGGTATCTTGTTTGCACCTAATTTTTCTACTTTAAAATCATTTTTTTCCATATCATAAACTCCTGTTCTAATTGAAGCATTTAGCTCTAAATTCAGCGAAAGTACCTTCATCCAAAGCTTCACGTACTTTACGCATCAGATTAATAAAATAATATAAATTGTGCAACGTTACTAAACGCATACCTAAAATCTCACCGACATTCAATAAATGACGTATGTAAGCTTTTGTGAAATTACGACAACAGTAACAATCACAATTTTCGTCAATCGGCGTAAAATCCTGACTGTAACGACCAGCTTTAACCGGAATAGTAGTGCCGTCAGAAAGATATGCGCTGCCGTGCCGCGCCAGACGTGTGGGAATCACGCAGTCAAACATATCAATACCACGCGCAACCGCCTCGACAAGTTGTTTCGGAGTCCCTACTCCCATCAAATAATGCGGTTTATCCTCCGGCAAATGCGGAACCGTCCAGTCTAGAACATCAAACATCATATTTTCAGGCTCACCAACACTCAAACCACCTATTGCATAGCCCTCAAAGCCGATATCAACCAGATTTTTAGCGGATTCCTCACGCAGATCCTTGTACATCGAACCTTGAACAATTCCAAATAACTGTTGACCGTCATTCAGCTTTTGATCTCGCGAAATAGCTTCCCAGCGAGTAGTCTGCCGCATAGATTTTTCAGCCGTCTCATAATCCGCCGGATACGGCGTGCATTCGTCAAAAGCCATCACAATATCAGAATCCAAAGTCCGCTGAATAGCCATGGATTCCTCAGGCCCCAGAAAAAAACGGCTCCCATCAATATGCGATGCAAAATGTACACCTTTTTCCGTAATTTTTCGCAAGGACGACAAACTGAAAACCTGAAAACCGCCGCTGCCAGTCAAAATCCTATGAACCCAAGC
>JAHOYW010000060.1 GCA_019038735.1 Victivallales bacterium
AAAAAATATCATCATTCTCTACTAAATAAAAGATGTGTCAGGTATTACGCTTACATTTTATTTGATTCTCAAAAAAATCTTAAAGCTATTTTTTTATGCCGATAATCTAGTTTTAAGATTTTTTTATTCTTATTTTTATGCACTTTAGAATCAATCAAGACACATCCGTACTAATATAGAAAATTATTAATCTTTGGCACGGCTAGGGACATACCATCTACATTGCAAAATCAAGAAAGATGTAGCCGCCTCTGTCTCTAGAGGCGCAAAACAGTCAGTATTATTTCAGCCCCAACAGCAGACGGATGCCAATATGCGCCTGAATAGCGGAGACTTGCGATACTCTTGAGGATATTGTGCCGGTTTCGGTGTTCATTTCGCTGATTCCGTCACCAACGATGTACAACTGCCCCGGTCCTTTGCTTGTAGTAATGTCTTCGCATGCTCCGATTCCAGCTACGCCGGAAACCGCGATTGTTGGAATATTGGATCTTTCGCTGAGCGCAAAGCTGGTCAACATGGCTTTTGCTTCCGCGCTATCGAAACATTCGAAAATCAAATCTACTTCTTCGGGAATCAATTCCGTGCAGTTATCCGCTGTCAATTTTTGTTCAATCGTGTTAATTTTCAATTCAGGGTTGATTCTGAGCAGGTTTTCTTTTAAGGCAATAACTTTGGGCATTCCTATCTGATCTCTAAAATACTGCTGACGATTGAGGTTTGATGCTTCAACACAGTCAAAATCCACAACTATAACATTTCCGACACCAGCCCGGGTGAGCATAAGGCAGACATTCGACCCCAGCCCGCCTGCCCCGGCGACGAATACAGTTTTCCCATTGAGTATTTCTGTTACTCCGGGCGGATTTGCTGAAAAAATATTATCCATGATTATCCGCCACTGACAAAACAGAATAGTTCCACTTCATCATCTTCCTTGAGAATTGTTTTAGAAAAAGCTTCCACTTTGACTACTTCTTTGTTTACGGACGCAAGAACTTTGCTTTCATCCATTTTTTTTCCGGCAATCATCCCGGACAAAGTCTCGCCATCTTGTAGTTCTATAATTTTTCCGTTGACTTTTATTTTCATTAAATACACCTGTCCCAATATTTGCTTACCGTTTCAAGTCCTTTTCCCTTTAAATCATTTTTTATCTCTTCAACTGACCTGATATCAGTCAACATAAATTGCCCGACATCCTCTTCTTCAGTATTGGCATAACCACCCGGAGTAACTTTAGACGCGGCACTTATATTACCGGCACAAGTCATGACTATTTTATTCCTGAAATCCGCGCTTTCACGAGTCGAAATCGTCATATCCATTTCAGGAAAAACTATCCTGAATGCCAGCATCATTTGTTCGAGATTTTCTTCACTGACCGGCGCTATCGCTTGAAAACCTGTTGAAATCGGAGTTAGACGAGGAAAAGAAAATTGTATTTTGCTCTTCCAAAAATGTTTTCTGAGCCATATCGCGTGAGCTGCCAGCGAAGCACTTTCCATGCGCCAGTCGTAAAGCCCCAGCAAAAAACCGATTCCAAGTGTTCTTATTCCGGCTTTGCCGCCGCGTGAGATCGCGTCAATCCGGCTCATGTAATCGCTTTTAGGACCAGAGGGGTGCAGTTCTTTATAGAGTTTCTGATTGTAAGTTTCCTGATAAAGCGTCAAGCCGTCAACTCCGGCATCAAACAATCGTTTATATCCCGCCGTATCCAGCGGAAATATTTCGATGGACAAATAGGAAAAGTATTTTTTCATCTCCTTGACAACTTGCTCGAGAAATTCAACCGGCATACTTTTTGGGTCTTCTCCGGCGACCAGCAGTAATGAATCTATGCCCAGTGCTTTTATCGCTTTGGCTTCTTCGATAATCTCGTCTAAGGTCAAAGTTTTGCGTGGAGTCCTGCTTTTTACGTTAAAATCGCAATAAGCGCAGGAATTGATGCACTTATTGGAAATATAAAGCGGTGTATAAAGACGCACGGTTTTGCCAAAGTGCATTTTGCGGTATGCCGCCGCTATCGGGCGCATTTGCTCGACTGTCTGTTTGGCGGCTGGAGAAATCAGATTAAGCAGGTCTTGAAAATCACGGCGTTCTTTGCGGAGAGAGGATTTGACCATATCCACATTCACCCCGGCAAGATAAGCACTGATCTGCTCTTCAGTTTTTTTTAAGTACGGCAGCATATATCAATTCTCAAAAAAGCTCGTTAAAAGTATTCTGCGGAGAAGTACCGCTGGCTGTAAGTGAAGCGGCGGCAGGTCCGGAGTTTATTCCTAATTCAGCAGATCTGACCGCCAGCTCAAAAGCTCTTGCCATATTTTCAGGGTCATCCGCGGCGGCTATCGCTGTATTGACCAAAACCGCGTCCGCGCCGAGTTCAATCGCGGCGGCGGCGTGTGACGGCAGACCAATTCCGGCATCGACGATAACTGGAATTGTTGATTGTTCGATGATGATACGGAGCATAGCCTCAGTTTGCAGCCCTTGATTAGAGCCGATAGGCGCGCCAAGCGGCATCACGGTATGGACACCGACATCTTCAAGCCGTTTTGCCAACACAGGGTCAGCGTTTATATATGGCAAAACAATAAAACCTTTATTCACCAGGATTTCCGCGGCTTTAAGGGTTTCGATTGGATCAGGCAAAAGATATGTCGGGTCGGGATGTATTTCCAGTTTTATCCAGTCGTTTCCGGCGGCACGTCCAAATTCAGCGATACGGATTGCTTCTTCAGCATCTCTCGCACCGGAAGTATTCAACATAACTTTTACTTTGGAAGTATCTATCGCGGAAAGAATATCATCCTCATTATCATCAAAATCAACCCGGGTCAAAGCAACAGTAACCAGTTCGGTCTCCGAGGCGATAACTGCTTTTCTCATTGCATCCCTAGAAGAAAACTTCCCGGTGCCGAGAAAGAGCCGGCTTTTAAATTCCACATCCGCTATTTTAAGAGCTTTCATACTGTAATTAAACCTTTAAATTATGTTCATATTCAAACCCTTAAAATAGCACCGATTCAATAATATGAAAATGACTTTAGAATTTTTAAAAGATTTTTAAAAAAAAAGTGGTATAAATAAAACATCTCATAGTCACGTGGCATTACTTTATCCATGTTTTTCTCTTCTATAATTTGAATCTTTCTAATAAAAAGGTTAAATCTTTTAAAGCTCAACAAATACAAGCAAATATCGAAATGCTAAGATAAAAAATATTGCAAATTTTAAGATTTCTGCTATAGTTAAAGTATTAGATTTAATGGAAATTGTAATACTATGCTTAAAAAAAATGTGCTTCTGACGATGATTCTTGTGGGTCTCTGCTATACTTTCTTTTTTTATTCAAACACAGCATTTTGTATAGAGTTGCCAAAAGATATAGACTGGGAACAGTGGCGGATCCGTCGCGATTCATCAGACACAAAACGACCAGCTCAGAGACAAGCAATTGATTATCACAAAATGGCTTTAAAAAAGGCTTATGAACTGAACAAGAAGGGAAATCAGGCATATAAGACCGAAAACTGGAAAGAAGCAGTCAGCTATTACCAAAACGCCCTGAGCAAATCTCCTAACGACAAAGTCATCAGACAGAATTTAATTAATGCCAAAAACGCCCTGACTAAAGCTCAAAATGCCCTCGCTAAAGAATATGTCCAAAAGAAAGATGCTTCAAAGCTCAATAAACAGGGCAACCAGGCATATAGAAGCAAAAATTGGAAAAAAGCAATTAACTATTACAAAAGTGCCTTAATAAAATCTCCGTATGATAGAGTCATAAAGAAAAATTTGATATATGCCCAAAAAGCCCTTGCTAAAGAGTACACCCAAAAGAAGGATGCTTCAAAACTGAATAAACAAGGGAATCAGGCGTACTGGAGCAAGAATTGGGAAAAAGCAATTGATTATTACAAAAAGGCTTCGCGAAAATCACCCAGCAACAAAGTATTTAGACAAAATTTAACTACTGCCCAAAACGCTCTCTCCAAACAAAGACAGCGGGAGAAGCTGGTAGCAGAGAAAAGAAGAAAACTGAAGAAACGTCAAGATAAAGCGCTCAAGATAATGAAACGCTTTGCCACGGCATCCGCCGAAGTAAATCTAGCAATTTCGACAAATGCTGACTCAGACGAGGCACTTGAACAGCAGAATAGTTCCTTTATAGAAATTCTTAATACAGATGTGATAGCTCCAAAAGAGAAAAGAAAACACAAACTAAGACTGTCCCTAATTAACAAAAACGCCGTTCCGCCACTAGACATGTCGACACAAGCGTCAGCCTCAATACGCGAAAGTTTTTTTACAGAAAATCTCAGCATGGACCAGTACGTCGGCTCCAACCTGCGCGGACTCGGCAAGGCGTTCCGCTTGTTTAAGGAGGTTCGCGAAGAAGCTGAATCACAAGGAGTATCTAAAGCGATTGACTTACTCATCGGTACGATACGAAATCCACGAATTGCTACTGCAATGAAAGGAGGGAAGGTTGTTTCCAATAAAGCCTTTGATGCCCTGAATAAATTCATGGAAGCTGCAATGAAGGCAGTTGGCGGGCATCACGATTCCAAACAATTCTGGAAAGAATGCTCTCCCGTCCTCATGCAGAAAGAGAAAAAGTCTAAGACTTGGACATATTGGAGACAAAAATGATTAATTTAAAAACAATACTTTGCCTGCTTTATCTGTCTTCAATCACTATCATCCCAGTAAGCGCAGAGCAGCCTCTATGGAACGCACAAGCCATTCTGCCGGCTGACAGTAAAATAGCAGTCCGCTGGGTGATGCCGCCCATGAAAAAAGCCATCACAAGCCACCGCTACAAACTGAAATTTTCGGCAGCTCAGGATAACAGCATCTGGATCGGATGCAATAATAAATATCTGTTAAATCCGCTAAAACAGTATTTCATTGAGCTGTCAAAACACTATAAATATCTGATTCAACT
>JAHOYW010000267.1 GCA_019038735.1 Victivallales bacterium
TTGTTGTTCTTCTTCATCGGAGAAACCGCCTTCCGGTCCAAGCAGCCAGGCTATATCGGGTCTTGAGCTGCACGAAAGTTTTTTGTCATCCGGGCTGACTGCTCCATAAAATGCTGACATATTGAACTCTTTTATTTTATCCAGAGCTTTATCCAGTGGGCAGGGGGCGTAAATTTTCGGAACAAACATATTTCCAGCTTGTTTACAGGCCTCCTGCAGCAGACTGTGCCAGCGTTCACTGATTTTACTGGGAACAGCAACGGAATACTTAGTTATAAGAGGATGAATCGCCCAGACTCCGGCTTCGGTACATTGGCGCAGGAGCTGATCCATTTTTGCGCGTTTCGGAACGGCGACGAACAAATGAATTTTTATTTCAGGTTCAGCATGATGCTTTATATTTTTTATAATTATCTTTTTGCCATCAAGTATTTCGGCTTGAGCGCAAGTGCCCAGTCCATCAAGCAGTCCAATAATATCGCCCTTTGCCGCCCGCAGGGTCTTGAACAAATGTTTTGCCTCGCTCGTCGGCAACAAAACTTCATCACCAATTCTGCCAAGTCTATCAATATAAAAATTATGCATAAGCACCTGATGTAAATAATCAAATTAAAAACCAATTTATCACACATACACCCCGATTCAATAAAAAAAATCAAATCATCTAATTTTTTATGTGTATTTTGCGACTATCTAAATGCAAAAAAATATTTCTCATTAGTCATTATTTGCTATAAAAGATTTAAAGCATTATAATAGTTAATATTAATCCTTAAAGCTGAGGAAATGATTATGGAAGTTTTGCTTGATAAATTGCATAAAGTGCAAGATGAATTTGGATTTTTGCCGGAATCTGAAATTGTCCGTATCGCGAATGAACAAGGAATCACCAAGTCAGAATTATTTGGAATCATTACATTTTATTCACGTTTTTACTTGCAGCCTGTGGGAAAATTTGTTATCAGGATATGTAAATCGCTTTCCTGCGGAATTAATAGCGCGGCGGATGTTCGGCAAAAAGTCGAGGAGCATCTTGAGATTCGGAACGGATCTTCAAAAGACGGTTTATTCAGATTAGAAACAGTCGAATGCCTGGGGCATTGCGGTGAGGGACCGATTATGACGATAAATGATAAAATTTATGATAAACTCAATCCTGAAAAAGCTATTGAAATTATCACTTCATATCAACATAAAGGTGAAGAAAATGCCTGAACATAAATATTTGAAAAAGTTTATTGAAGCTAGTCCGTCAGGCGATTTTGCGAATTTGCGTAAAGCTGTTGAATATGGTCGTGATAAATGTTTGAATGAACTTGAAATATCCGGTTTAGTCGGACGCGGTGGGGCTGGCTTTTCAACTGCCGCTAAATGGAAATTCGCGTGGAACAGTCCTGATGTTGTTTTGATATGCAACGGTGACGAAGGTGAACCCGGTTCGTTTAAGGATCGTTATATATTGGAGAATGGCGCATTTTTGCTGCTTGAAGGACTTTTGATTTCCGCTTTTATGTTGAATTCATCCGAAGTATATCTTTATATCCGTGATGAATATAAAGATGCTCTGGAAGCATTTCATAAATGTCTGGATGATAATTTGGATTTGATAGTATGGTACTGTGAGCAAGTGAACCCTGGATTTGAATTGAAAGTAGTCTGCGGCGGCGGTGCTTATGTCTGTGGCGATGAAACTTCATTGATAAATTCACTTGAAGGAAAACGTCCGCATTCGCGGATAAAACCGCCTTATCCGGCGGAGAAAGGCTTGCGGGGACTGCCGACGATTGTCAATAATGTTGAGACCCTGAGTAATTTGCCATTGATAATCCGCGATGGCGGAGAAAAATTTTCTAGTATGGGTGTTGAAGGCAGTCGGGGAAGCAAATTAATTTGTTTGAGCGGAAATGTTGAAAAACCCGGATTATATGAAATAGAAATGGGTAAAATCACTCTTGAAGAAATTATTTATACGCTTGGCGGTGGATGCCCAAATGGGAAACTGAAATTCGTTATTCCCGGCGGAACGTCAACTGCGGTTTTAGCTCCGGATGGATTAAAAATAGCTGTCGATTATGGCAGTCTGCGGAAGGCTGGAACATCTTTAGGTACTGGAGCGGTGATTGTGGCTGATGAGAGCGTTGACGCTTTGGACGCGGCGTGTAATGCCGCTGATTTTTTCATGTCTGAAACTTGTGGAATATGTTTTCCCTGCAAAGAAGGTAATCGCCAGATAGATCATTTGCTGAACTTGATACGCCAAGGCAAAGGGCAGGAGTCTTATCTGAAACTTATTCAGGATGTCGCGCTAACCGCGTCATGCGCAGCCAGATGCGGGCTCGGTCAAAGTTGTGGAAATATGGTCACTAGTTTAATAGATAAATTCAGAACTGATTTTGTAGGAGCTAAATTATGATTACGCTTAAAATTAATGATAAATCAGTTAAAGTTACTGAAGGAACTTCGATTTTTGAGGCTGCCGAATCCATAGGATGTAAAATTCCGGCATTATGTTACCATCGTGATCTAAGTGTTTACGGGGGATGTCGTTTGTGTATCGTTGAAATAAAAGGTCGAGCCGGTTTCCCGATATCCTGCGCTACGCCTGTTGAAGAGGGTATGGAAGTCTTGACTCATACCCCGGAAATATGCGAGCTCCGAAAAAATATATTTGATCTGATAATAGCTTATTATCCTTTTGAATGTCAGTTAAAATGTGACAGTTGCGCCACTAATAAAATTTGTGAGCTCCGGCAACTGGCTGAAGAAATGGAGATTAATGAACTGAAATTTGTACCCATAGCTCGACAGGGGGAAATGGATGACAGTTCACTTGCCCTTAAATTTGACAGCAGTCGCTGTATAAATTGCGGGCGTTGCGTCAGGGTTTGCCGTGAAGTCCAGCATGTAGGTATATTGACTCCGAGCAGAAGGGGACCGGCAACACAGGTTTCGACATTTATGGATAAAGGCATGGGAAATGTTGATTGTACCGGTTGTGGACAATGTTTGCTGGTGTGCCCGGTTGGCGCGATTCAGGAAAATTTTGAAATTAATCAGGTGTTGGCGGCAATCGCTGATCCGAAAAAGCATGTAGTAGTACAGGTTGCGCCATCGGTGCGTTTTACCATAGGCGAGGAGTTTGGTGAGAAAGCGGGAGTAAATCTGGAAAAACAAATGGTTACGGCATTGCGGAAGCTTAATTTTGATCAAATTTTTGATACAGTTTTTAGTGCTGATTTGACAATTATGGAGGAAAGCGCGGAATTTATCAAACGTTTTACTGAAGGCGCTAAACTGCCGCTTATAAGTTCATGCTGCCCGGGCTGGATACGTTTTGCTGAAGATCATTTGCCGGAATTAAAGGACAATTTATCGACCTGCAAATCTCCTCAACAGATGTTTGGTGCTTTGCTCAAGAGTTATTATGCGGAGAAAAAAGGATTGGAACCGAAAGATATTGTTTCTGTCTCAGTTATGCCGTGTACTGCTAAAAAAGCAGAATGTATGCGTCCGGAAATGATTGAGAATGGTATTTACGACGTGGATTATGTCTTGACAACACGGGAATTAGCCAGCATGATTCAGAGCCGAGGAATGCATTTACCTGAACTGCCTGAGGGTAAATATGACGCGCCTTTTGGAATTACTACCGGAGCCGGGCTACTTTTTGGCGTCAGCGGTGGAGTGATGGAAGCAGCATTGCGCACGGCTTATGAACTTATTACTAAAGAGGAACTGCCGAAAATAGAGTTTGATGATGTTCGCGGTTTGAAAGGAATAAAATCCGCGGAAATCGACATAAAAGGAACTAAAATAAAAGTAGCTGTCGCTAATGGACTGGAAAATTCCTGGCAATTATTAAAACATGCCGATGATTATCATTTTATTGAAATAATGGCTTGCACTGGCGGTTGCATCGGCGGTGGCGGACAGCCCATCTCCAGAGACCCTGATGTTTTGCAAAAACGCAAGAACGGACTCTATAAGGATGATAAAAATATGAAACTGCGCAAATCTCATAAAAATCCCGCCATACAACAATTATATAAGGAATTTTTAGGGCATCCACTCAGTGAAAAATCTCACCATTATCTCCATATTAATGCCGATTTGCAATCACCATTTATCCCGAAATAGTGATAACTATTTGAATGCACTTGTGTATAAAGATTTACTTAGCTGTGTTATATCTGTTTTGCGAATATTTAAGCTTGTAGCTAAGTTATTCCAATTACTTAATGAACCTTGAACATCGTTGATAATATCATTCACGTCTTTTTGGGGAATATCTGATAATCCAGCCAGTTTCATTATGTCTTTCATTGTTGGGTTTCGACCTTCTCCCGCTATGGTACATGAATGTTCTCCTCCAGAACCATAAGAAAATATTAAATCATAAACAGGAGCAAAAGACCAGTTCCCTTTGTTGTCCATTAGAAATGAAAAGTTTTTTCCATGGTCATCCCGATTGTGTGCGAGAATATTGAAAACCATTAACCTGAAACACATCTTGACATCAGAATAGCTTTTGGTCAATCTGGAACACACTTTTAAAAGAATTTCATAATCCAGCGAAGGAATTCTGAAATCAGCATGAATTAAGTTACTGAGTGTATGAGCGTGAAGACGTTTATTTTTCCCGTTAATTCGGTCAAATCTTTTTGTGCCGAAGTATGAATGCCCATGAGAATCTTCAAATAAACGGAAATCCGAAATATTAAGACCAGCATCTTTAGCCATTTTGGCATAAGCATACTCTATCTTTCCCGCATCTTTGAAATCATTCTCCGACCTGAATTTAATAATCCAATGATCAAAGTTATCTGGCAATTCACATTCCCCTGATACTAAAGTCCTCCCATCAAAACCAGCCAGGATTTTAGGACGCGCTCCGCCGGGAGAGCCTCCAGCTCCAGCCATGGCAGGCAGAATATCACATGGCTTC
>JAHOYW010000146.1 GCA_019038735.1 Victivallales bacterium
CGATACAGTCATCTTTAATATAAAACATTACTCTTTTATACTTAAATTAGGCTTTTTTATTTATTTCCAGACATAGTTTACTATTTTAATAAAAATCAATCTAAATGATAAAATACAGGAAAAAACCATTAAAATATAGCAGGAATATAGCATTATTTCGTGTATCTTGCATATAGTGAATTTATTTATCGCGGGCTTGTTCCTGCGCAATTTAAAAAAACAAACAGCAGAGGGTGTGTTTTATGTGTAAGCAAACAATCGTTGAAAAAGTTCAATGCGGTAAAGTCCTGGTCTCTGATGGAGCCTGGGGTACATTTTTACAACAGAAAGGTATGAAACCGGGTGAATGTCCTGAATTATGGTGCGTCGATCATCGTCAATCAGTTCTTGAAATCGCTGACAGTTATATTGATGCCGGCGCGGATATGATTGAGACTGACAGTTTTGGCGGAACTTCCTTTAAACTTGAGCATTATGGACTTACTGACCGGGTATTTGAATTAAACAGAGCTGCGGCATCAATTTCACGTGATGCTGCCGGGCCTGATAAAAACGTTATCGCCTCCATGGGACCTACTGGAAAAATGCTGGTTATGGGTGATGTTAGTGAAGAAGAACTATATAATGCTTTTAAAGAGCAGGCACTTGGTCTCGCTCGCGGTGGAGCTGACGCGGTCTGTATCGAAACAATGTCTGACATTGGCGAAGCAGTATGCGCAATAAAAGCTGTAAAAGAAAATACTGACCTTGAAATCATCTGTACTTTCTCGTTTGAAAAAACTGTTAGTGACGAATACCGCACAATGATGGGAGTTTCACCAGCGGATATGGTTGCGGCTTTAGTTCCCGCAGGTGCTGATGTCGTCGGCACAAACTGCGGCAATGGAATGGAACGCATGATTGAAATCGTAAAAGAAATCAGAGCGGCTGACGCAAATATTCCTATACTCGTCCATGCTAACGCCGGAATGCCTGTCCTTGTGGACGGTGTTGATACTTTCCCTGATACTCCCGAAGATATGGCAAAAATGACCCCTACTCTTGTCGCAGCCGGAGCAAATATCATCGGCGGATGCTGTGGAACAACTCCAGCACATATTGCAGCAATTAAAGAAGCAGTTAAATAATTCTAAAGGAGATTAATAAAATGTCTGAAGGAAAATTTTTAGGAACAGCAATCGGCAGTATGCCTTACGCGGACCCCAAATACGCTTGTGAAGTATCATTGGCAAAACTTGATTGTCCAATCTGGCCCCAGCTTTCACATTTTGGACTTTATGAACAAATGGAGATCCAGTATTCAGAAGGCATGCCTTGTGTAGTTATTGATGAAGAAAAAGGACGCATGTATTTTGATACATCAGGCGACTATTCAGATGCTTTCGCGGAATTTTATGAAGAATATATGGTGGCAATGGATGAAGACGAAGGCACAGGCGATTGTTCCGCAATGGCGATTAGCGAAAAATACTCAAAAGGTTTTTACGCGATGGAAGCTGCCTTGAAAGAAAAAGGCGGAAAGATTCCGTGGGCGAAAGTTCAAACAACCGGTCCATGCAGTTTTGCTCTTACTATAGTAGATGAAAACAAACGCGCCATGTGGTACAATGAAGAGTTTCGTGATGTCATCATCAAGGGACTTGCCATGAAGTGTCGCTGGCAAATACAGGAATACAAAAAATACGCTGATAATATCATCTGTTTTATTGATGAACCTATTCTTTCAGCTTTCGGCAGTTCGACTTATGTTTCTGTTTCCCGCGATGAAGTCGTGGTGGCTCTTGAAGAAACTATCGCCGCTGTCCACGCTGACGGCGCGCTCGCCGGAATCCATTGCTGTGGTAATACAGAATGGAGCATCTTAATTGACGCGGGTGTGGATATTGTCAACTTTGACGCTTTCGAATTCGGCGAAACTATCGCTATGTATCCGGAAAAAGTCAAAGCACATCTGGAAGGCGGAAAACTCCTCGCCTGGGGGGTAGTTCCTACCTCAACTGAAGTCAGAGAACAAAATGTTGACTCTCTCGAAGTGCAGTTAGAAAAAGTTATGGACGTTCTCGCGGCTACAGGAATCGATAAAGACTTGATCGTTAAGCAAGCTATTATCACTCCTTCGTGCGGAACCGGTTCTATGGCGGAAGCTGATGCCGACAAAGTATTTGAAATGGTCAGCGAGCTTTCAAAACGTATGAAAGAAAAATACGGATTTTAATCAGACCCCCTGTTTCCTGTTGTCGTCTGGTCTGAAAAGACTAGACGACGGCAGGACTTTTAAATAGAGATAAGCTTATGAAACTGGCAATATCAGGAAAAGGCGGAGTTGGAAAATCAACAGTATCCGCACTTCTATCGCTACTCCTCGCCCGTCAAGGCAAGAGAGTACTGGCGCTGGATTGCGATCCTGATGCCAATCTTGCCGGAGCTCTGGGTATGAGCGAAGAGGAACAAGCCGAAATTGTTCCGATTTCAGAACAAGCCGCACTTATCGAAGAGCGCACCGGAGCTAAAGTCAAACGTTACGGACAAATGTTCAAACTCAATCCTGAAGTTTCCGATATTGCGGATAGCTACGCCTTGAAGCATAATGGTGTTGACCTGCTGGTGCTTGGTGCTGTAGATACCGGCGGTGGTGGCTGCGGTTGTCCTGAAGGAGTACTTATTCGTGCTTTGGTTACAGATTTGATATTGTATAAAGATGAAACTTTGATAATGGATATGGAAGCCGGAGTTGAACATCTTGGACGCGCTACTTCAAGAGGTGTTGATGCCATGCTGGTAGTAGTTGAGCCGGGTCAAAACTCTATAGACTGCGCCAAACGTGTAATCAGAATGTCAAAACAGATCGGCATCAAGAATATTCGCTTTATTGCCAATAAAGTAAATGACGCGGAAGATGAAACCTTCATCAGATCCGCTCTTAAAGGCTATGAAGTTATTGAAGTATTGCCATATTCCCATGAAATCCGCAAAGCTGACCGAATGGGACAATCCATAATTGATGCTTTAAGTCCAGAACTCTTAAGTAAATTTAAAAACATTTTAAAGAAATTGGGAGATTAATCATGCATAACGTAACTCGTGAAAAATTCGCAAAACTAATGGACGAGATTGAAGAACTTGAAGATAAAATCGAGTCAAAAGAAAATGCAGATAATATTAGTGTTTTGAGAGAAGAACTTATCGAAAAACGTAATGAACTACAGCGCTTAAGTGACGGCTGCGGGCATTCTCATAATAATTAAGGATACATCATGAGTTATTTAATTGCAGTCAGCGGTAAAGGCGGAGTAGGAAAAACTACTCTAGCCGGGCTATTGGTCACACGCTTGATTGCTCGGGGATGCGCACCTGTGCTGGCAGTTGACGCCGACCCGAATATGTGTCTTGATGATGTTTTAGGAGTAGAAGTCTCTAAAACTATTGGTGCGGTCCGCGAAGAAGCCAGAGAAATAGCCAGCAAAGGGCTTGCCGTGGGTGTATCCAAACAGGAGCTTCTGGAGTACAAAATAGCTGAAAGCCTAGTTGAAGCCAAAGATTTTGACCTGATAGCAATGGGTCGTTCAGAAGGAGCGGGCTGTTACTGCTATGCCAATAATGTCTTAAAAAACGCTATCGGCGAAATGTCTGACGCATATCCTTATTTGGTTTTAGACAATGAAGCCGGATTGGAAAATCTTTCCCGACGCATCGTGCAGAAAGTAGATTTAATGATTATGATCGCCGATCCTTCAAGCCGTGGACTGAAAACTGTTACGCGGCTCCATGAAATGACTAAAGAAATGAATATTGAATATTCTAAACTGGCAGTCGTTGTAAATCGTTTACGCCGCGACACGATGCCGGATAAAATAGAAGAAGTTAAAAAAACAACCGGAGCTGATTTTGTAATCGGTCTGCCGGATTGCGATGAACTAGCGGATCTGGCGGAAAAAGGCAACAGTATCACCGGAGTTTCATCCGATAATAAAATTGTCGCTATTATTGATAATCTACTGGAACAAGCCGGTTTGCCGGGAAATAAACCAATATAAATATAATTTAAAAATAAACAAATAATCTAACACAAAGGAAGGAAAAATGGCTAAAGAACCGAAAAAACCTGAAGAACTGGTTTCGGACGAGGCGTCAATAGAGACTATTATCAAGTCTCAACTTGACTGCGTTGATACCTGTTTCTCGAGGGCTGACTCGCAAAGCATTTGTTGTAAGTTTGGAACTCAAGGCGTCTGCTGTAGAATATGCCACATGGGACCGTGCAAAATAACTCCTAAAGCTCAGTTTGGTATTTGCGGTGCTGATGCTGACACTATTGTCGCGCGTAACTTTCTGCGGGAAGTCGCGGCAGGCACAGCAGCTCACTCTGACCACGGACGTCATCTCGTTCTGCGCTTCAAGAAAGTCGCGGAAGGCAAAGAGCCTGACTATAAGATTACTGACGAGAAAGCTCTCTACCGAGTTGCCAAAGTTTACGGTATCGAAACAGAAAATCGTGAAGTAAATGATATCGCATTGGAACTGGCTAATTTATTTCTCGCGGAATTCTCTTCTCAAGAAGAAGATTTAAAAACTCTGAATCTTGCTCCAGAGCAAACCAAAGCTATGTGGAAGAAAAATAAAATCACGCCTCAAGGTATTGATCGGATGGTCGTTGAATGTATGCACCGTACTCACATGGGGGTGGATCATGACTACAAAAACCTGCTTGATATGGCTTTTAAAACATCTCTCTCAGATGGCTGGGGCGGAGCGAGAATAGCTTCACAGGTCTCTGACATTATGTTCGGCACTCCTGAACCATTGCGCAGTACTGCCAATCTGGGTGTACTGGAAGAAAAACAGGTCAATATACTCGTTCACGGACATGAGCCGGCACTTTCAGAAATGCTTGCGTCAGCAATTCATGATCCTGAAGTTATAGAA
>JAHOYW010000310.1 GCA_019038735.1 Victivallales bacterium
ATTATATATTGTATTTAAACCTGCTTAACGTGGTTCAGGCACTATCCATTAGCATTGATTTTTTCAATGCGGGCTTTAACTCTTTTTCTCTGTGTCTCAGAACTTGGGGATGGAACTGCTAGCTTAAGATATTTTTTGTAGTATCTCAAAGCGCGCTCGGAGTCGCCGACGTATTGATCCATGAAAGTGGCTAAATTTAAAACTATAAGCGGTTTTGAAGAATCAAATTTGTAAGCTTTTACAAAACAGTTGGCAGCTTGACGGATTTCCTGACGTTCCGCATAATAAATCCCCATCTCATTCCACAGCTCAGGATTCTTTTTGAAATTTTTATTTTTCAACAATTGCTTGTAATATTTTATCGCGCTGTCAAGTTTGAGAATCGTGGAACAGCGCCCAAGTAATAATAAAGTTTTAGTATCATCCGGTTTGATCTGTTCAGCACGCAATAAAGGAGTAATCGCATCCTGCATTTTTTGCTGATCTTTGGAATAAAGCCGTCCGAGGGTATATTGAGCCTGAAAATCATTTGGAGCATTTTTGACCGCAAGGCGGGCGGCATTTAAGGACAAATCATTTTCGCCACAGCTCTCATAAGCAATAGCCGTAAATATCAAGGCGTTAATATTGCGAGGTTCACGCTCAATGACGGTCTCAAGAGACTCCAAAGCATCTTTCCAGTCGCCTCTGGATGCGTCATTCAAGGCTTGGTTCAGCAATGCTTGAGTGGACAAAGGTGATCCTCCGCATCCGGCAAGCAGGGCAAACCCAAGACAGAGAGTCAATAAAAAGCCAATTTTTTTAATATATATATTCATTGTTTCTAAACTAGTTGACAGCAGTGTGTTTTGCAAGTAAAAAAGCTATGTTTCCGACAAGTTTTCACATTACAAGCTGTGCATTTCTGTGCTATTATTTATTTAGACATGCTAGTGTCATTTGCATTTTTGCTGATTTATGTGTATATTGTATTTTGTAATAAACACCTAATAAAGAGTGCTATAATGAATTATCAGGAAAAATTAGTTGCTGTACATAACCCGGCAGTGCCGGGAGTCACTAGCAAGGACATAATTTTACTAGTATAATTGTACTATCTTTATCTAACTTTTAATTGCAATTCACTGAAAATACTTTTCAGTCAAATAATATCAAAAAATCAGGAACTTTAGAAATGACAAATAATAAAGCCATGAAGGGCAGTGACATAACGATAAAATGTCTCGAAAATGAAGGCGTTGAAACGATTTTTGCGTATCCGGGAGGCTTCTCTCTGGAACTGCATCAGTCCATACAGGATTCAAAAATTCGGGTAATCCTGCCGCGCCACGAACAAGGCGGAGCTTTCGCGGCATGCGGATATGCCCGCGCAACTGGAAAAGCCGGAGCTTGTATGGCTACCAGTGGACCTGGAGCGACTAATCTGCTTACGGGTATCGCGGATGCTTATATGGATTCCATTCCATTGGTTTGCGTAACCGGGCAGGTTCCTTCAAGCATGATTGGTAAAAATGTATTTCAGGAAACTGACATAATCGGCATGACGCGCCCGATAGTTAAACATAGCTATCTGGTTTTGTCAGCGAAAGATTTGCCGCGCATCTTTAAAGAAGCGTTTCATTTGGCGGTAAGCGGTCGCCCCGGACCGGTTGTTGTTGATATTCCTAAAAACGTTCAGCAGGAAATGGTTGAAGTTGACTTTAATCCCAAGCTTGAGTTTAATTCATATAAAGCAAAATTTAAGTTAAAAAAATCTGATATTACAGAACTTAAAAAAATGATTAAAGCCAGCAAGCGTCCTTGTATTTATGCCGGCGGCGGAATCATCACGGCGGAAGCGTCTGAAGAATTGCGCAAGTTTGCTGAATCATATAATATACCCGTTGTAACTACGCTCATGGGAGTAGGAAGTTTTCCGGAAAATAATCCCTTGAGTCTGAAATGGCTGGGAATGCATGGAACCGTTTACGGAAACAATGCCGCCAACGAATGTGATTTGCTATTAGCGTTCGGAGCTCGTTTTGATGACCGTGTAACCGGCAATCCGGCAAACTTCGCTGTTGGTTCAAAGATTGTTCATGTTGATATTGACAAATCTGAAATCAACAAAAATAAAATTGCTGATTTGGGTATTATCGCGGATATCAAGGAAGTTCTTACGGCACTGAATAAAGAGCCGATTCGTCAGGCTTACAAAGCCTGGCATGCGCAAATCAATGATTGGAAAGAAGAATTTCCAATGATGTATAAAGAAAAGCTGGGAAGTGTTCAGCCGCAGTATGTCATGGAAAAACTTTGTGAAATGACTAATGGTGAAGCAATTATCGTTCCAGGCGTAGGTCAACATCAGATGTGGGCAGCGCAATATTATGATTATACTTTCCCGCGTCAACTTTTGACCTCCGGCGGACTCGGCGCTATGGGATTTGGTTTGCCAGCGGCGATGGGCGCGAAAGTTGCCCGTCCGGACAAACTGGTTATCAACATAGATGGTGACGGCAGTTTTCAGATGAATATTCAGGAACTTGGCACATTGCACGCTGAAGAAATCAACGTAAAAATGATTATTCTCAACAATCAGCATCTTGGAATGGTGGCGCAATGGGAAGATCGTTTCTACGGTAGCAAGCGTGGTAATACGGTTATGAAAAACAAGCGTGTCGATCGTCCTTATCCTGATTTTGTAACGATTGCCAGTGGCTATGCTATTCCTGGTCGTGAAGTTTACAAACGTGAGGATTTGGAATCAGCAATCAAGGATATGCTTGAGACAGAAGGTCCATACATACTGGATATTCATACTGGTTACGAGGAACACGTTTTGCCAATGATTCCTCCGGGAAAAGATTATAAATCAATAATTAACGAATAAAAACAACTCGTTAAACACAAAAACGGATAGTGTCCCAATGGGATTAGCTATCCGTTTTTTTTGCTATCAACATTATTAATACAAAATTGCATGCAAAGGCTTAGTAAAAGCACGGCTAGGGACAGCCGTGGCTACATTTAAAAATCAAGAAAGATGTAGCCGCCTCTGTCTCTAGAGGCGCAATATTAGAAAGATAGACTTTTAGTAATAACTATCTTTTAGATTGCAAATCGATATTAGCTTATTTTTGGCATCTTGGGCAGTAGTATGAATTTCTTCCGGCAAGGCGTTTTTGTTTGATGGGAGTATCGCATACTGGACAGTTTTTGTCATTTCCATATACTTGCAAAAGTTGGACAAATTTTCCCTCGGAGCCATCGACACTTTTGTAATTTGCGATAGTTGTTCCACCGATTTCTATGGAATGGGCTAATACTTTTTTGATCTCCGAGACCAGTTTGTCACATTGTTTTTTTGTTAAACTCATGGCTTTACGCAAAGGGCTTATGCCGCTCTCGAAGAGAGCTTCTGTAACGTAAATATTGCCGACGCCGACGACTATGGCGTTATTCATTATCAGGGATTTTATTGAGCCCGTCCGGCGACGAGTTGATTTATAGAGGTAAACCGCATCAAACTCAGCAGATAAAGGCTCTGGACCGAGCTGATTGAGTTCAACAGGCTCCGCTCCAACTTTTGGCAGGGTGCATACTTTAACAAAACCGAAACGGCGCGGGCAGTCGAAGCGCAGCGTCATGCCGTCATCCAGATGCCAGACGACATGTTCATGTTTCAGTCGCTTGGTTTTTGCCGGGACGACCCGCAATGAGCCGGACATTCCGAGATGAATAATAAAGGCATGGCATTTGGTCATTTCTATAATGATATATCGTGCCCGGCGGCGGACTGAAACTATTTTTTTATTCAGTAATTCTGAATTTTTTAGCGGCTTTAGGGAATAACGCAAAGCTTCGATATGTGTATCAATCCGCGTAAATTTATGAGCAAGCAAGTGAGCAGTCAGAGCTCTTGTTATAGTTTCGACTTCCGGCAATTCCGGCATATATAAACCTCTTTTTATTTTGAACATCGAACATCGAACGTTTAACATCGAACATCGAATGAGGAAAACAGCAAAAGACTCAAAGTTGTTTATCTATTTTTTTGGCTTTGCTTAATAACTTTTTAAAAAGTTTGTCTGAATATTTATGTTCCTTATTCAGAAAAATAATAATATCCTCACAGCTATCAGCTTTATGAGGTGGATACCCCACAACACTTCCATCAATGAATAAAATAAAAAACATAAAGAAAGCATTTGGTCGCTTGGGATAATTCCCCGGCTTCCCAAATGCTAAAGGTATTTTTTTGTTTTGACCTTTCTTGAAGCCTCCCAAGTAAACATAACCACAATTTTTTTCAGAGAGAATACCTTTAGTTTCTTTTTTTGTTTTTAAATAAGGATAGACATAAATGTCATAGTCAGTTAAATAATCCAGTTTACGTAATTTTTCCAATCCTTGAGCGTTGTCTTCAAATGGGAAGAAATCTTTATAATCCATCGCATATTGTTTCAAACTTAATCCGATTTGTTTAAGGTTTGAACGACAACGTGCATGTAACCATCTGTCCTCATCGTGTCGACGTGTCAGTATTAGCGGCAATAACAGGAAAGCAACACAAAGTATCGCAATAATAAAGATTATAACAAAAAATGCAAGCCTTTTTTTAAGCCAACTTTTCTTGTGTTTTGGATTCATAGTTATTCTCCATTGGCAACATTAATATTTTGTTTTTCTCATTCGATGTTCGATGTTCATTCTTGTTCTACGAGATTTCATCAAAAAACTGCTTTAAAGAATCCTGCCATGCGGGACGTTCGAAACTCAAAACTTTATCGATTTTAGCGCAGTTAAACTTTGAATTATGAGGTCTGTCCGCCGGAGCAGGAAATTCACTGCTTTTGCATGGAGTCAGCTTAGTGTCTAAATTGAAATGTTTGACAATTTCCTTTGCCACTTCAAAACGACTAGTGTAGCCT
>JAHOYW010000163.1 GCA_019038735.1 Victivallales bacterium
AATCCAAGTCAAAGGGATAGGTATTGTCGGACTGATTTCATTGGGCAGGACTTGCAGACCTGCTTGAGATTTAGCTAATTTAGATAAAACTTTGAATACCAGATTATTTTTATTAGGAATTTTCAGCATCGCGTATAAAGCGGGCTTGCCCTTGGCAGATTTGGCACTTACAATGATTGTCGAATAAGTTCCGCTGAGGCTGTCAAGAAAAGCAGGTAATGTAAACTTAAACTTGCTGAGAAAAGTTTGTTCGGCTATCATTGGCACTCTTTGAATAGGCGGGAAGGGGAGTGTGGAAAAGATAATTTTTAATTTACTCCATATTTTCCCCGGTGCGGATTCTGAGCTGGAAGCAAATAAAGTTTCTTTCGGCAGTGTTGCGAGGGTGTTTAATTCAGCATTTTCGCCAGCCATGAAATCCCAAATAAGACCTTTAGGCTGCTTGTCGCCGTAATAGATAAATTGGCGTGAGCGGAATAGTGCCGGGTTTTTTTCGGTTTTTTCAGCAATAAGTATTGAACTTGCACCAGCAGCAAGCATTTCATGGATTCCCAAACTGTTGTTTAACGGTTTCAGGCACTTGTATATCATTAAAGGCATTACTTGCTGTTGCGGGCTGGGGACTATGACTTTTATTGCTTCAGGAACATGAAGATACGAGCTTTCAATTGCTTTAAATACGTATTTATTGCTCTGGAAGTTAAAGTATGAACCGCCTTTCTCTAGTTTTGAAGAAACCTTATCAAACAATTTTCTGTCATCAGTTTTTTCAACAGAGTCAGATACGCAAGCGAATAAAGTTAATGAAAGTACAATCAAAACAGCATTTAAAAATTTCATGTTAATCCTCCAATTTGATAATAAATTTTACGATATTTAAAAATACGCTTAACTGCGCTGTAAAGCAAGTGGGTTTACAAAACAAAATATTATTTTAAAGACATTAATGGCGAAAGTCTGAAAAATATTCCTAATATACTGTCTGTAAAGCAACGATCTGAAGTTGCGGCTTACTAATCTTGCCGTAAGTATTCATCTGTGGAATCGCTAAAATATCTAAGAGCGCGGCGTTAAATTGACTTTGAGTAAAATTAAAGGCAATAAAATCAATTTGAGCATGTTTTTGATTGCGGAATGTTCCACGAGTATGACGGTCGCCTATCGGATAGCTTTTTACCAGTTCCAGATCATTGAAACGAAATACCGGTTTGGGGTTACTATGTCCGAATGGCTCAAGTTGTTGCAGGTATTCAAAAAAATCATCAGACAGTTCTTCGATCTCGACTTCGCCATCATAACTCGTGAACTCGGTAAGATCCATATCGGCAATTTCAACTTGAATATTTTCTTCCAGTGAAGTATAAAATTTACCAATATCATTTTTGTCTAAAGCAACACCTACTGCCATTGGATGTCCACCGAAACGTTCAAGAATATCAGAGCTTTTGCTAAGTGTTTTTACCAGATTCAAAGTTCCGACACTGCGACCTGACCCATAGGCTTTGTCGCCCTGTATCGTTAAAACGATTGCCGGACGGTTGTAATCTCGTGCCAGACGCGACGCGACAATTCCAATCACGCCTTGATGCCAGCTTTCACCTGCAACCAGGATACAGTAATTTTTTTCTAAATCAATTTTTTCCTGTATCTGTTTTTTGGCTTCCAGATAAATTTCCTGTTCTTTAGTTTGACGGGTAATATTCAGTTTTTCCAGTTCCGCTGAAAAACGATATGCTTCGACAATATTATCGCATTCGAGTAACTGCAAGGCGATGTCGGCATTGCACATTCTGCCGGCGGCGTTGACCCGTGGTGCTAGTTTAAAAGTTACATCTGAAGGCATTAACTCGGATTTCAGTTTTGAAGTCTCAATCAACGCGCGAATACCGGGACGCATCTGCTTGCGTAAAATTTTTATCCCGCTCTTGACCATGAGGCGGTTTTCGCCAAGCAGTGGCACGATGTCAGCAATAGTTCCTAGAGCGACAAAATCAAGAATATCAGAAAGTTTAGTTGAAAATCCGCCAAGATTATGTTCGCGACCGTATTTTACGAAAGCATGTGAAAGCTTGAACGCTACACCGGCTCCAGCCAAAATCTGCAAATCCTTGAGTTCATCATATATCTTGGGGTTGATAAGTGCCAAAGCATCCGGAATTTCAGAGCCCGCATCATGATGATCGGTAACAATCGTTTTTATTCCCATTTTTGTAGCTTCATCAACCGCGTCACAACTGGTAATTCCGCAATCTACAGTTATCAAAATCTTACAGGGCTTAGCGATGGCTTCAACCGCTTTGTGTAAAGACGCTGGAGTAAATCCATAACCGTCATCAAAACGATGAGGTATGAAAGTATGAACATCAGCACCATTCTGACGTAAAACATCAGCAAGCAGAGCTGTAGCGGTAATACCATCAGTGTCGTAGTCGCCGTGAATAAGAATCGGGGCTTGCTCGAAAATAGCGTCCCATATACTTTTCACGGCATCTTTCATGCCGGGGAAACGATATGGATCGCTCAATCCTGAAAGCCTGCCATCCAGAAAAAACTCAATATCTTTCTCCGCGATTTTTCGCGATATTAAATACATCGCTATCGGGCGCGGAAAAGACAATTTCCGCATAAGATTATCAATAATTGTTTCAGATTTTGCGCAGGCCGAACTCCATTTTTTGAAGGCCATTTATTATTTAGTTCCTATTAGTTAATTATTTCATTTTTAATGTAACAGGCTATTAGTGTCAGAACAAACGATATTGCAAAATCTTTAAGCTTTTTTATTGATGACGCTGGAGTTTCAATCAAGAATGAAGCGATAGCCAATACCGTAAACGGTTTTTATGTGACTTGGCTTTTTCGGGTCTGGTTCAATCTTTTTGCGAAGCTGGACTATATGTTGATCCAAAGTACGGCTGAAACCGTGATAGTTCATTCCCCATACTTTTTCCAAAATATCATCCCTGTTAAGCACTGTGCCCGCATGCAGCATGAAATACTTTAATAATTCAATTTCCCGGGCAGATAATTCCACTTCGCCGTTCGGAGTAGTCGCGATCAGGCGCTTCAAGTAAACTTTCACTTTGCCGAATTTTAATTCACCCCCATGATATTCAGTTTTATCATTTCCCTTTTTTCTTCTTGAACGCCTGAGTACGGCAGCGATCCTAGCGGTCAATTCCCGCAGGCTGTATGGTTTTGTGATATAATCATCCGAACCCAATTCAAGTCCCAACACTTTATCTATTTCTTCGCTTTTAGCGGTCAACATGATAATCGGAATATCCCGGTTGCCCCGGCGTATTTCACGGCATACCTCATAACCGTTTTTGCGCGGCATCATTACATCCAGCAAAATCAAATCAGGATGCAGTTGGGCATAAGCTTTCAAAGCCTTACTCCCATCAGCGGCACTGAAAACTTCATATCCCTCAAATTCCAAAGCATCCGTCAATCCTTCCCGGATATTGTTGTCGTCTTCCGCCACTAATATCTTGATTTTTCTACTCATTTGCATCCTCCAAGGGTTATTCTAAAAATTGAACCGCCGCCTTTACGCGGTAAATATATCAAATCCCCGCCCTGGTCATTCATCAGTTTACGGGCAATGGAAAGCCCAAGTCCACTGCCGGAAGTCTCCGCCGTTAAGGAATTATCGCAACGGTAGAATTTTTTAAAAATATGTTTTGCCAATTTCGCGGGAATTCCCGGACCCCGGTCACGCACTTCAATGAGTAGCTTATCATTGACTCCGGCGTGACAGCTCAAGCATATTTCTCCGCCGGAAGCGGCATATTTCAGGGCGTTGCTCAATAAATTATGTAAAGTCTGAAAAAGCGCGTCACTATCCATATAAAGCAGAATATTTTCCGATGGTGCTTCGATTTTCAGTTGAACTCCGGCACTTTCTATCTCTTGCAGCCATATTTCATTTATCTCATCTATAAGTTTTATGACGGGAAATTTTTTGCTGTGATACTTTTTCCGTCCGGCTTCCGTCCGGCTGAAATCAAGGACATTCGTTATCAGACGTGATAAACGCTCACTCTCGGAAAGAATAACTGACAAATAGCGTTTCTCTTTTTCCGCACTAATCTGCTTTCGTCGCGAACTCAGCATTTCAGCATACATCCGAATACTGGTCAGGGGGGTCTTAAGTTCATGCGAGACATTGGCGACGAATGATGTTTTCTGGCTGGCAAGTTTAAGTTCTCGCTGCAGCAGATAGGACATCACTAGTCCGGCACTAACAATAATCAAGAGCAGCGACAATATTTGAGTAACAGCGCTTATTGTGAATATGGCACTGGAATTCCACCCCGGCATCAGGCATGCCCGAATCCGCCAGCCGGGAAAATCCTTATGCCAGACCGTATAGGATGCAACAGATTCCAGTTCGATCTCCTTGCTGGTCTCATCTTTGCCAGGATTGCCTGATACACAAACCAAACTACCTGTAGCATCAATGAGCTCAAGCCGCCAGTTTTTCTGCAGATCCTGCGGCATTAATGTTTGAATTCTAGCCAGCAAAGCTATTGTTTCCAACTCTATTCCGACAAGCTTATTCCGGTCGTAACGGTTTCTGGTCCAAAGTATCGGACGAAACGAGTTATCGCTGAACCAGGAAATCCAGCCGGAGCTTTTCTCAGCGGCGTATCTTCCGAAAAGGGTTGTCATACGCCCTGTGCCGTTTAAGCGTGGAGCTTCCATAACTGGAAGCCGGGCAGGCAAGGACATTTTACTATAAGTTTTGCGTGACTGTAGCGGCTTCTTCGCCAGCGCGGCATGCCTGCTTTCACGGTGTGTCTTGCTGACTGCCTCAAAAAAGAGTCCATAAAAACGTCGATTGAAATCCAGATCATTACGCGGCAGTACTAATG
>JAHOYW010000186.1 GCA_019038735.1 Victivallales bacterium
CCTTATTATTATTATTATACAGAATCATTTTTATTGTTTTTTCTTTTCATTCGATGTTCGATGTTGAACGTTCGATGTTCGATGTTCAGTCTCTTAAATTTGCCATAATGACCGCAGTTCTTTGACTTTGGCGCAGACATCATCGGCTTGAGTTATTTCTGTGACCATCGCAATCCGGGTAGCTCCCGCGGCGAGCAGATCGGGGATACAGTTTGCTTTGATACCGCCCATGACTGAAAATGGAATCTCCAGACCGGGAACAATTTTATCGAGCATTTCAATACCGACCACACCGCAGGCTACTTTTTTGGTGCCGGTATGGTAAATCGGACCTATATTAATATAGTCCGCACCCTCAAGAACCGCTTTTTCTGCCTCATCCGGGTCATGCGTTGAACATCCCAGAAACACTTCACCGCAGATAGTTTTGGCGGCGTTCATAGGCAAATCATCCTGTCCCAGATGAACTCCATCCGCATCGCATGCCAAAGCAATATCTAAATGATCATTGATTATTAACAACATATTGTATTTACTGGTTATCTCGCGATATTTCAAAGCTAATTCGTAAACTTCAGCTTTAGTCTTGTTTTTTTCTCGGAGTTGAACAACTTTCGCACCACCGTGAGCGATGGCGGTCAAAACATCTAAAACCGGGCGATCATTAGTAAATTCCGAAGAAATCACCGGGTAAATATCAATATCCCTGAAAGCGGCAATCCGTTCCGCTTTGTTAGAAAATGGGCTTTTTATCATCATTATCTTCTTTTTCCTTTTTTTCTTCTTTTTTCTTAAAGTCTGGACAACTTTGCATAGCGGTAATTTCCTTTTTATGCAACTGGCAACGCTCCACAAAAGCATGCGAAGCATAGTGCTCACAATACTTACAAAAATGCAGATCGCCTTCTTCTTCACTTATCACCGCTTTTTCCTCGACGTCAGTATCAAATAGACCAGCTAAACCGGAAACCGCTTTTGTGTTTATTTCACCTTTAGATTCAAGATCATTCATATCGCCAAGTTTCGCCTCGCAAAGCGCGCAGACAAAAATTTTGTCCCCAACTGTCCAGCCAGCCATTTCCACTTTTTCTTTAACAATAGTCTGGTGGTCACAAGCCGGACAATTTATTTTATCACCCTTTTTCATTTTCAGGCTCCATTTTATCAGCGATCAGTTAATAGTATAAAACCTATAGGCTAAAATTCAAAGCACAAGTATTTTTTTTATTTTATTCTTTTTATCGTAACACTTAACCCACAACTCGCAACACCTTCTAATATATGCCAAATTGGCGCAATTGTGCCAATCCTCAAATGTGCCATTTTGGCTCAAATATTAAAAATATGCTGATTTTTGTTGAATATGTTCAGTTTTTTACTTATAATAAGAACTGGCACATTTAATGCTTTTCAAATTATATAAACGGAGGCATTTATATGAACATAGAAAAATTCACAAACAGATCACGAGAAGCATTACAGGCTGCTCACAATGAAGCGCTTGAACGCAAGCAGCAGGAATTGCGTCCGATTCATTTTTTATACGCTTTACTAAATCAGGAAGATGGTTTGGTCTCATCACTCTTACAAAAGATGGATGTAAACCTATCCCGCGTCAAGACCGATGTGGAACAAGCCTTGAACGCTATTCCGTCAGTTACTGGTTCGGGAGCGGAACAGCTTTATCAATCCCGCGAATTCAGCGAAATGCTGCTTAAGGCAAGTAAAGAAGCGGAAAAAATGAAAGACGATTACGTCAGTGTCGAACATTTTTTCATCACCCTGCTGGACATAGGCGAATGTTCAAAAATATTGAGCAGTGCCGGAGTCAACAAGCAAAAACTACTGGAAGCTTTAAAAGCTATCCGAGGTAACCAGCGCGTAACTTCGCAGGACCCGGAAGCAACTTTCGAGGCTCTGGAAAAATACGGTCGCGATTTAACACAAATGGCGGAAGACGACAAACTTGATCCAGTCATCGGCAGAGATGAAGAAATCAGGCGCGTTATTCAAATACTTTCACGCCGGACAAAAAATAATCCGGTTTTGATCGGTGAGCCCGGAGTGGGTAAAACCGCTATAGTTGAAGGTCTCGCCCGCCGGATAATCCGCGGCGATGTACCCGAAGGATTAAAAGACCGGCGCTTAGTCGCGCTGGATATGGGTGCGCTTATTGCCGGAGCAAAATTTCGCGGAGAATTCGAGGAACGCCTCAAAGCCGTTCTCAAAGAAGTAAGCTCGGCTGAAGGCAAAGTCATACTTTTCATCGACGAACTGCATACTGTCGTCGGAGCTGGAGCTTCCGAGGGTTCAATGGACGCGAGCAACTTACTCAAACCAATGCTCGCGCGTGGCGAACTGCATTGTATCGGCGCGACAACTCTGGACGAATACCGCAAATATATTGAAAAAGATACGGCTCTCGAACGCCGTTTCCAGTCAATAATCGTCAATCAGCCAAACGTTGAAGATACAGTTTCTATCCTGCGCGGACTTAAAGAACGTTACGAAATACACCACGGTATAAAATTCAAAGACTCTGCTTTGATTGCCGCCGCGGTACTTTCAGATAAATATATTTCTGATCGTTTCCTGCCGGACAAAGCTATTGACTTAATGGATGAAGCCGCTGCCGGACTGCGTACCGAAATCGACAGCTGTCCAGTGCAGATAGACGAAATCGAACGTCGTGCCATGCAGTTGGAAATCGAGATAGCCGGACTCAAACATGAAAAAGACAAGGCTACTAAAAAACGTCAGGAAGCTCTTGAAGCCGAGCTGGCTGATTTGAAAGGCAAAGGCAAGGAGATGCGGGCAAAATGGGATAATGAAAAAAATGCCATTTCCAAATTGCGCGAACTGCGTGAGACCTTGGAGTTAAGCCGTCAAAGTCTTGAACGCGCGGAGCGTGAATACAATCTAGACAAAGCCGCTGAACTGCGTCATGGGACTATTCCAGGTATCGAAACACAGATAACAGAAGCTGAAAATAAATTGAATGAAAACGCCGATAAACGCATGCTTCAAGAAGAAGTAGGCGAAGAAGATATCGCCGCAATCGTTAGTCGCTGGACTCATATTCCAGTCAAAAAACTGATAGAAAGCGAAAAACTCAAGCTTCTCGCGCTCGGAGATCATTTACACGAACGTGTAATAGGTCAAAATGAAGCGGTCGAAGCAGTTTCTGACGCGGTATTGCGTGCCAGAGCCGGACTCAAAGACCCGAAACGCCCAACTGCCTCATTCATTTTCCTCGGTCCGACCGGAGTGGGAAAAACTGAATTGGCACGAGCTTTGGCGGAAAATCTTTTTGACGACGAACGCGCGATGATCCGCATTGACATGTCAGAATATATGGAAAAACATACTGTTTCGCGTTTGATTGGCGCGCCTCCGGGCTACATAGGTTTTGATGAGGGCGGACAGTTGACCGAAGCGGTCAGGCGCAAACCTTATTCCGTTATTTTATTTGACGAAATAGAGAAAGCGCATCATGATGTTTTCAATGTTTTTCTACAGATTCTGGAAGACGGCATAATCACCGATTCGCACGGGCGGACAGTGAGTTTCAAAAACACGATTATCATCATGACCAGCAATATCGGAAGTGATTTAATATTGGAACACAAAGGTCAAATTGACGAAATCAAGCCTGAGTTAATGAATTTACTGCATAAACATTTCAGACCGGAATTTCTCAATCGTGTTGACGAAACCCTTATTTTCCATACGCTGGACAAAAAAGACATACGTCAAATAGTTGATATTCAACTAAAGCATTTCAGCAAACGTCTGGCTGAACAGGAAATATCCCTTACAGTCAGCGACGAAGCAAAGGATTTGCTGGCAGAAAAAGGCTATGACCCAGTATTCGGAGCAAGACCATTGAAGCGAACAATAGTCAAAGAACTGGAAACCCCGGTTTCAAGACTATTAGTCGGCGGAGATATTCTCCCGAATACGACACTAAAAATAACAGTAAAGGACAAAGAACTCGAGTTCAATTAAAGACTCAAGTGGTCGCGGTGCAAGGCTGCACTCGCGACTACTTTTTATTTTTTCTTTGCAGGAGCTATGTATCTGTCTGTTTCGAGGTATTCTTCGCTTTCTGGATCAAATACTAGTTTTGCTTGATGCTCTTTATACCATTTTGCCATCTTTTTCGGAGAAAGGGTTTGCCCGGTAAGCTGATAAAGAGAATTTTTTATCTGACCTATAGAATATTGGTTAATCTCCGTTCTGTAAGCATGTACCAGATACTTCAGTGCATCTTTATGCCCGAATTTGGCGGCGATCATTGCTATCTGTTTCTTTTGCCATGGCTGAGCTCTTTTTTTCTGATAATCCCAAGCTTTATCTACAGCTTTTTTCATATCAAAGTGTTCGAGCTGACACAAAGATTTATAGGTCATTTCAGGATTACGACCAGTAATGAAATATTTTTCCAAAACTGCGTATTCTTTCGGCGTGGATAATTGAACCGCGGCATTTATCCATTGATGCGGCAAATAAGTGCCAGCGTTATATTTAAGCCGGTCAAAGATAGTTTCTTTAGCATCTTCAGTCCACTCATATTTGATAACACAAGTAATCAGTTGAGGATAAATCTTCAAGGCTTCCAAAATTTTCTTTTTGTCTTTTTTTGTAGCAATATTTGGAATGGCGGTCTGCACATAATAATTTTGCGCGTATGCAAGTAATAAATCTATATTTTCAGAACCAACTTTCCTCAACATAGCTATTTGCGGGTCCATTGGGGAAAATCTATTTTGACCTTGTGAGACTTTGACAATTTTTTCTATGTATTTTTTAACTTGTTCTCTACTTGGATTTTTAGCCAGTTTTATTTTTTTCAAAAGGCGGAGGTTAGGAC
>JAHOYW010000202.1 GCA_019038735.1 Victivallales bacterium
GTATTGATATTTGAAATGGATTCTTCCATACACTCGCCGCTTCTGGCGGATTCTTCTCCATAATGTATAGCCAAAGCGTATTGACGTTTTGAAAAAAAACTGGACATCACGATAAAAATCGGCAGAATTAGCGTTACACACAAACCGGCGCGCCATTCAAGATAATAAAGAAAAGCCAGTCCGCCAATCAATTTTATAAAGTTTTCTATAATTTGCAACGGAGAAGATGACAAAAGCCAAGTTACTCCGCCAATATCAGAATCCATACGAGTCATTATATATCCGGGAGAATTACGATCAAAAAAACTCTGAGGTAAAGAAAGCATTCGTTCAGTTAAATCTTCACGCATATAAAGAGAGCTATTGCGGCTGAATAAATACGAAGTATAAGTCATTGCGACACTAAGTAATTGCGACAGTATTTTGACTGATACCAAGGCTATTAGTGCCAATGGCAGAGCTTTTATATTTTTAGCAAGAATGACTTTATCGATGAGATAACGATAAATCATTGGAGCCGGATAAGTCATCAGCCCGGCGACAAAGCTTATAATAAGCGCGACAAGTCCTAATTTCCAATATTTTCGGATTGTTTTCCAAAGCAATCCGAATTTTACCTCATCTTTTTCTTCAATCCCAGAGCTGTCCGCTTGCTTAAAGCTAGTCGCAGAAGAACTACGCTGCAAAGCACTACGCAAACTGCTGAAAAATAAACTTATAAAATTCAATATTCTAACTCCCTTTGACTTGTCTGGCACTGCTGTACAAATAACTGTGTATTTTCTTTTGACAAATACCAATATTTCGAGTCAGGCTACTTTGTTTTGAACTTTTTTCAAACAAAACAAGCTTAATAAAATATGTACATGCCCGATGAAAATAATAGTAAATTAACATTGGAGAATAAGGTCGGCACTTGTATGTACTGGCAATCGATACCGCTTTTACATTCATCCTCTTGCTCATAAATAATAATTTTTTAAAAAAACTTAATTCATCGTATTCGCGATAAAGCATAATCTGGTGTTCATCCATCTCTTGAGCATTCCTCGAGTTATATATCAAATAACGCGCATCTTCAAGGAGCGTATCAGGAAACTGTTCAAAAGCCGGAAGATATTTACCGGGAAAGAAAGTCGGGAAAATATTCATAAAGAGAGTAAATTCATCATAAAAACCATTTTTTCTTGCACAATGTTCAAGCTTCTTGACATTAATATTTCCACCGGCAAAAATATAAGCAACATCAATAACTCCCTTGAGTCCACCGATAAGATGATCCTTTAATGCATGGTTAATAACATGCAGCAAAGAAATTTCCGGCGACAAACAAGTGATTTCCTGAGCTCTAAACTCTGCTTTCCGGCAACCCTCCCACAAAGCATCTGCGGGGCATCGCTTGGGATTAGGACTGATATGGCTGTGCAGTTCCAACACAAATCCTCGAGGCGATTTTAATTGCGGTTCATGATGAAGACTTCCAAAATCATAAGTTGAAGTAAAATTATTATCAAGCATAACTTGAAATGCTTTTTCAATATTCTTCGGTCTAATCAAAATATCAAAATCAGACATATTACGCAAAGCTGGATGTGGATAGTAATTATATGCCAGATATGCTCCTTTCAAAGGCGCAAATTCAATATCGTTTTCTGTCAGTATCTTATAAATACTTTTAAGTTCATCGGCTTGACGCAATTCATTAGCCGACATTGTCCTGAACTCAACAGACCATTTATCCATCCACAACTCAGGTAATATCTCATACTGTCTGCAATAGTAATACAATAATATGCCAAGTCGATGTTCTTCCGCTTTACGACATAAAAGTTCAAGCGTATCCGCATCCATATCTACAATTAGTTCACTGCCTTTCTTTGAAAAAATAGATTTGGACAAAATATCCAAAAGCAATATGAAAATCCTGCTATTTTCAGCTTGTTTGTCCATCACTTACCTGAATGGTTTTTTTAGAATCGGATTCATAAGGTTCATAAGACTCATAATAATAGCCGTAGTTATAATAGTATTCACCACCCTTCTTGAAATTCACTTTGTTAAGGATTCCACCAATTATTTTATCTCTCAAAGTGTCAAACTGTTCCATATTCCTGACAACATCATGAATCCTTGTTTTCCCGGCATCAATCAGCATTATGATAGCATCTGCTGATTTTCCTAAAACCATGGAATCAGCCATGCCTGCACACGGTGGAGAGTCCAAAAGAATACAATCATACTCGTCTCTGAGTTTATCCATCATATCAGCAAACCTTTTTGAACCTAAAAGTTCCGTTGGATTGGGAGGAATTATTCCATGCGTCATAAGATCGACATTAGGAAAAACATTTGAATTGATATATTTCATCGGATCATTACAATGACTGTCCTTCAGATAATTTACAAGTCCATCCTTATTTGGTAAATTTATATTTTTATAGATACGCGGTCTTCGCAAATCACAGTCCATCACCAAAACTCGTTTGCGCTCTCCACCCAAGATTTTCGATAACAGTAATACTTGTGTACTTTTCCCGGCACCCGACATGGCACTGGTAAACTCAATAATTTTAGGGGGGTTATCTACTTTGAGAAAACTTATTGTTGTACCAATTATCCGAACTGCGTCAATAAGTGAATTCCCCTGGCGATTTGATTTCACCTGCTCATTATGTCCACAGAGTTCATCTACACCCGCGTAATAAGGTACACTTCCCAAGGGGAGCAAATTAATCTTTTTTAAATCATCAGGATTTTTTACTGTCATATCCTGATAATCTAGAAGAAAAGCAATCGCTAATCCCACTAGTGTCCCAAATACGACACCTAAAAATAAATTAAGCTTCTTACGTGGGCTGAAAGGGGAAGCTGAGTTGCTAGCAAAATGCATGGCTTTAGCATATTTTATGTCCATTAAGCGTTCTTGCTCATTTTGGAATTCCTCAACTAGAGTGTTAGCTGCCGCTGTTGCTAATTTACTGTCCGGCGAGATTACTATGACATCCATAATGCATGATTTATGCTTCACTGTGCACTCAAAAGTGTATTTCAATGGGGGTTTGAATCCCTGATCTATTAAACTTTTGTTAGTTGCTCTTCTCACCTGTGGATTTTTCATGATATTTATATAGTCGAATATCAAACGCTGTCCAAGATAGATAGATTGGGAAATGATGCTATTATGCATCATTACTTCTTCAACCTCACTGTTCTTTTTCTCTTCCCCTTTTTTTTTGACTTTCTTCATCGCTTTGCTAATACTGCTGTTCCAGGTAAAAAGAGATATGTGTGATTTATACAAAGGCGTGGTACATTCATTAAAACAAAAAGATACAGCAATGCCCAAAACGCTCATAGACAAAAGCAGAATCCAGTATCTATTTAATAAATGTAACACATAAGCAAAGTCAAAGTGAATGTCCTCTCTTGAAATTCTCATTTATTCTCCCCGTTTTCTACACATATTAAACTTTTATATTTTTTCTATCTTAACTAATAGTTAGTTTAACACATTATCAACAAAATGTCAAGCTAAATCTGACCTATTCTGTGTGCTTGCACCTTAAGCTATGATTCTTGATTTTTATACTTATTGATCCTTCTTGCATTCTTTATATTTTTATGCTATTTTTATTAACAGTTTTATAAAGGAAAAGAAAATGGAAAATAAAAAATTATGGACACCAATACGCACAAAACCGCGTCAGGAAAAAAAGTTATGCAGATATTGTGCCGCTAACAATATTCCATATTATCTTCCATTAATACAAAAAACACACAGTTACGGCAATAGAAAAGAAACTTTTTCCAAGCCGATGTTCTCCGGTTATGTATTCTGTCGCATCAATGAAAATTTATTTCCAAAACTACAACTTTCCAATGCCTTAGTATACAAAATCACTATGAATGGACACACTGAACGAACATTGATTAAAGAATTAAAAGCGATAAGAATTTTTGAGCGTATGTCCAATAGCGGCACAATCGAGATTTCTCCTGAATTAATTGCCGGCACAGCTATTGAAATAACCAGAGGCTTATTTCAGGGAATTACAGGTGTAGTACAATGCCGTAAAGGCAAATTAATGTTGATAGTAAATATTGAACTTCTAGGGCAGACAGCGGCAGTAGAAATAAATGCTTCCGATCTTGAAAAACAATAAGATTTGTTAAAAAACTGATTTTAAACGAGGAGTTTTATATGAATAAAAAATCTGCTTGTTCAAGGTCTGGACAAATTCTAAAAATGCTTGGATTATACAGCGAAAAATTAGTAGTCAAATTATTCTTTTTCACCTTGATGATTATTACTTTCTTGCTCTATTTCTGGTCAATCCCGTCGCTTTATTATAATCTGCCGTGGATGTGGTTGAAAATCACAGGCAGTATCATTTTTGCTCTCGCTGTGCCCGCGACTTTGATTATGCTGAAACAAAGTCGCAGAACTTTCTTTATTATCAGTTCGCTGTGCTTGTCCATAACAATCTGGCAGCAGACTATTCCACCTGAAAATAAGCGAAACTGGAAAGTGTCAGTGGCAAGACTTCCCAAAATTTCAGTAAATGCCAACGAAGTTAAAATTTCTAATATCCGAAATTTTATTTATCGCAGCGAAACAGACTTCACGCCGCGATATTACAGTAAAACTTTCAATTTAAATGACATCAGATCTTTGGATTATATCCTTTCATACTGGGATGGCAATAAAGCTATTGCTCATACTATTTTTTCTTTCGGCTTCAAAAACGGCGATTATCTGGCTGTGTCAGTCGAAACCAGGTTGAGCAAAAATCAAAAGCAATCGTTTTTAGGCGGCATATTCAACCAGTACGAACTAATCTATATTC
>JAHOYW010000363.1 GCA_019038735.1 Victivallales bacterium
TAAACGAGCGAAACTTAAGCGGCTTGCCGCGCATTAGACCAAATCCACTCTCGAAAAGCGAAGCTTTAAGAAAAATAGCAAAGCGATTTTTTTCTTAAAGATGTGAGCGTTCGAGTTCAAGAGAAATGGTTTTGTTATAGTTACTTTTTTTAAAACTTTTATATTGCAGTCAAAGACTATCTCATTGAATTTATGTAGAGTTTTTTGTATTTGAAGAAATATCCCAGACCAGACCAGACGGTTACTGCTGAGATGAAGTATAGGCATATTGTCCATGTTGTCCATATTGATATTCCGCCGACAGTAGTGCCGTGTATGTCGAATAAACCGACCCAGGCTAATCCACCGACTCCCATCATGAGCATTTGAAGAACCGTTTTGATTTTGCCCCAGATGTCGGCGGCAATGACGGTTTGTTTTTGTGCCGCGAGCATGCGAAGCCCGGTAACGAGGAATTCTCTTGAGATAATTACTACTGCCACCCAGGCTGGTAATAATTTATACTGTACCATCATTAACATTATCCCGGAAATAAAAATTTTGTCAGCTAATGGATCCATTAATTTTCCGAAATCCGTAACTTGATTCCATTTGCGGGCAAAATAACCGTCCGCTAAATCGGTGAATGCCGCGACTAAAGCTATTGCATAAGCAATGATTCTCAGAATTTGCGCGGAATTAAAATTTTTCGCTATTCCGTCCGCGTTGGCGGCGAGGATGATAAAAACGAAAATTAGAAAAATTCTTGCTAATGTCAGTGCGTTTGGAAAATTCATTGCTGCCTTTAACTTTTTAATTTAGCCGTTAATTCGTATGTATCAGCGTCTGTAATAATAGTTTTATAGACTTGTCCCGGACTTAAGTCAAGCTCGTCGGGTATAACTACGAGATTGTCAATTTCCGGCGTGTCCATGTAAGTTCTGCCGACTGCGCCAAACTTTTCTATAAAATCAACAATAACATCAAATTCACGTCCGACAAGTAATTTATTCTTTTTTAATGATATTTTTGCCTGAATTTCCATTAATTCTACCGCGCGTCCCTCGGCAATCTCATTGGAAACCTGATTGTCAAAGCTCGCCGCCGGCGTGCCCGGCTCAGGCGAATAAGCGAATACTCCCAAACGCTCGAACTCCTGTTCGATGATAAAATCCTTGAGCATTTTGAAATCTTCTTCCGTTTCACCCGGTAGACCGGTGATAAAAGTCGTTCTGATCGCCAGATTCGGAATACCTTTACGCAGGCGTGTGAGTAAATCGCGGGTGTCCGCTTCGGAAATATGGCGGTGCATGCTGTCAAGAAGTTTGCCGGAAATATGCTGCATCGGCATATCGACATAAGGCAAAACGTGCTTGCATTTAGCTATAGTATCAATGAGTTTTTGCGGAAAATGCGCCGGATGGGTGTAAAGCAGACGAATCCAGAACTTTCCTTTAAGTTTATCCATTTTCAGCAATAGCGCGGACAAATCCTCATTGTCATCGCGATCATCGCCAAAAGTTGTAATATCCTGAGCCATAATCAGTAATTCTGTAGCTCCATTCCTTAAAGCGCTTTCTGCTTCTGAGATTACGGATTGCAGAGAACGACTGCGCATGTCGCCGCGAATATCAGGAATCGCGCAATATGAACAACGATTATCGCAGCCATCAGCTATTTTCAGATAAGCGATATGCGGCAGGGTAAGCTGCAGGCGCGGAATTGTTTCATCATAAATAAATGTCGGGGTCTCGTTACGGAGATACTTTAAGCTTGGTTTTATATCTTTTAGCAGATTGGCGATATTTGGAACTTGATCGACCCCCATCCAAATGTCAACTGCCGGGAATTTTTCACGATAAGTCTCGAGTTTATCCCATTGTATGAGACAGCCTGCAATGATGACCTTACGTTCATCGGGAGCTTCAGCCTTCCATATTTCAGCCTCTTTCACGGCTTCACTCGCTTCTGAGCGGGCAGAGGGGATGAACGCGCAGGTATTAATCAAATAAATATCAGCTTGTTCCGGGTCCATGGTCAGGAAAAATCCATTAGTAACTAAAACTCCAGTCATTACTTCAGTATCAACAAGATTTTTCGGACAGCCCAGGCTGACAACATAAACGATGCCCTGTGGGTTTTCATCTTTTATTTTTTCCATATTTATAGTTCCGGTAAATTTGAGTTATTAATAACAAAATCAATGGTCTCATCATCAGGCGCCGCAACTGCGAAAGCATGCATTTTCCAGCGATCAGGGCTGTCGGCTTTCAATTCAAAAACTGTATTATCAACTTGAATAGAAAGATTTTTCCCTCCCTGATGCCGCGCGATTATTGATGAGCGTTCAAGGATTGCCAGAGAAGCAGCTATATCCCATAAACTTAGAGAGGCGACATAAGCCATAATCTTTCCGATGAAAAGACTGTAAAAAGAAGCGACACAACCGCTCCACGCAAAAACTTGATTGGACATTGTAAACTTGCTGTTCTTGGCACAATATTGGGATATACTGATAATTCCGTCATCGCTCAGTGGGCGTGGTTTAAAGTCAAAAACTTCCAGCTTTCCTTCATTGCGTACATCCGTGCAGCGCAAAACTTTTTCGCCATCCGTAATCAGGCAGTCATTTTGCGGCGGCAGATAAACCGCCCCTTCTTTTATCACTCCTTTTTTCATCAGGGCAACAGAAATTCCCCAGGCAGGCAGGTGCGCGGAATAAGGTGCGGTGCCATCAATGGGATCGACTACCCAGGCAGTTCCTTTCAAAGCATTTTGAATGTATTCTTCGGAGCGGGATTTAACGGTTTCCTCGCCGATGAGGTAAATGCCTTCGTTTGGGCGGTCAAATTCTTCAGCTAATCTTGCTTCTATAGCTTTATCGGCAACGGTAACAATTGACTTGTCCGCTTTTATTTCTATAGGCGGATTATCGTAGTATTTCAACGCAATTTCGCCACATTCACGCAGAAGCGGCATTAATTTTTGAATATCCCATTTTTCCATAAGATAAATTACTACAGAAAACAGCATTTTCAAGATGAAAATTTACTTAAGAGGAATTTAGCTGATTTGTTGTCCGGGTCGATGATGAGGGTTTTTTTGAGTATCTTTAACGCTTCGGAATTTTTGCCTGTTTGGCTTAGGGCTACCGCCAGGTTCAGCATTACTCCGATTTTTTGTGGATTCAGCTTGTGAGCACCGCGTAAATACTTGAGTGCTGATGCAGGTTCTTTCTTTATAATGTAGATAACGCCTAGCGTATTAAGGGCTTTGTCGTGCCATGGAGCTTCTATGAGACATTTATCCAAATACTGTATGGCAAGTTTTGACTCACCTTTTTTTTGGAGGAAACAGGCATAATTATAGAGTACACCCGGATTGTCTGAGCCGCGGCTTAAGGCATCGGCAAAATATTTTTCAGCTTCTTTGATGTTTTTTTTGAGGGAATATTGAATAGCCAGATTCAAATAACCCTCGGCTTCGGCAGGCTCGCTTTCTATTGCTTTATGATAATATTGCGCGGCTTGCTTTGGAGAGCTTGACTCGGACATGATGCCAAGTAAATTATAAGCTCGTGAACTTGCGGGATCAAATGTTACATATTTTTTAAGATATTGTGCCGCTTCCTGATATTTTCCCTGCTTAAAACAGGCTTCGCCGTATAATGAATCAGCCTCAGCTTGTTCCTTAGCCATATTTATCGGCGGTTCCGGAATTGTTACTAGTAAAACTCCAAAGACTAAGACAATAGCATACCTTACTAAATGTTTGCGTTCTTTGACGCATTGCAGAAGATGATCCACCGCAAAGGCCGCGAAAACAAAAAATGCCGGATACATTGCTAGGCGGTAACGTCCGCTTGTTACGGTGATTGTTTGTGCCGCCCAGTAGGCCAATATCAATAAAATAAAGTGGCGGTATTTGAAAATAGTTTCGCGTTTGTATAAAATTATGACTATGCCGCATATACTCAATGCTCCAAGCAGTATAAACAAGTATTTGCCGCTCCACACAATAGCGGTGTAATACAGCAGGGGAGTCGTATCCGCTCCGGATGCCAGTTCCCGGAAATTCCAGACATAAAGAGCTTTCCTGCCTAATAATTTAAGTTCCTCGCGCAGGTTTGAATAAATAAAGCGCAAAGACATATAGATAAAAAATCTATCTTTAGTGATTCCTCTTTGAGCAGCACCAGTATCGGCCCATTTATGAATTTTGTTCCAGTTTTTGCCCGGTCGCACATAGCAAGTGCCGGTGGCGTTATAGTTGTTGCCGAGGTAAAAGTTGAACCCACTGTTCTTTTGGATGAGAACAAAACGTTTGGCGATCATTGAATTTCGTATGCACACAGGAGCAATGACCAACACAGCCATCAGTCCGAATAAAGATACTATCATTAATTTTAAAATAAGTTTATTTTTGTTTTTGCGGTAGAGAGTAATTATTGGAAGTAGAGCGATTTCAAGCAGGATAAACAATAAGCTGCTAGGGTGGGTGATTGCCATCAAGCCGGCACAGATTCCGCCTATAGCGATTAAAATAGCTCCCTTTCGCAATTTATCCTCCGAGAGTTGCTTCTCGCCCCAGTAAAGCAAGCTAATCGTCAAGCAAATCAAGGGCAGCAACAAGGTTTCGCTGATTAATTCTGAACTATAGAACAGCAAAGGCGGATAGAATGCCGCGAAGGCTAAGAATGTCCACATTACAGTACGCCGCTTCGGTGCGACAAACGCTTGTATTGTCCAGCCCAATGCTCCGAAGCCGCCTAATATTATAAGGCTTTGGATCAATCTTATCCAGAGCAGTTTGAAGGAAAATATACTGTATAGGAA
>JAHOYW010000041.1 GCA_019038735.1 Victivallales bacterium
AGATCCTTTGCTTATCGTTCTTGATTTAAATATGCCTGTCATGAATGGCTGGGATTTTATTACTAAAATGAGAAATGATTATGAACAAGCTGGAGAAACTCAGGGGATTCCTATCATTGTCTTGTCTTCAACTGATGGTGAAAAAGGTTTTTTTACGAAAAAAAGTGTCCATTACGGGAAAAATGATTATAAGCCTCTGGTGACAGTAGCAAAAGAATCCTGCCTTGACAGAAGCCATTATAGTGCCACAGGAGAAAAGGGACTTAAAGCCTGGTTTCAATATTTTCTTGCAAAAAAATAATGCATTTTACGTGAACATGTAAAAAAATTTGTCACTATCATCCCATATTTTATAAACTCAAGCTGTTTTTATCTTATTTTGAGGGTGAAACTTTATTTTTCAGGATACCCCATTTTTCATTTTACATATCTCGCCGCACTATGTATTTTCTGGAGGGCGAGTGTCCTCACGAGCCGAAACACGTTCAATGTTTACGGCTCGACAGAGTCTCGCCCTCCACAAACTTCATGTTTTCGATTTTCTATGGGACGACTGTGAAATTTTGAGTAAATGGCTTAAACATTTTCAAAAGCAATTTGAAGTACAAGCTTTCTGCAAGGATTGTCTGCAGATTTCATACACAAAACGGCAGACAGAAAACAGCCTCTCTAGTACTGTAATTAATAAAAAGCTAAAAATATTAATATTTTTTTATTAAAATCATTAAAATCATATTGACCCTCATTGTTTAAAGTGCTATATTAAAAGACGGGTACGTGTATTATGCTTGTTTGACTAAAGCTGATAAAGTAACCGTTTCAAGACAAATTTTGTTGTTTGTCAGAGTTCTTTTTAAATGTAAACAAATTTATTATTAAACCAAGGGGGTTTAAAATGGGCACAGAATGCAGTACCTGTGCGTGTAAAACAGAAGTTCCTGAAAGCGAACTTTTTGCACGATTGAATGAAACACTGAATGATTATCGCGATAAGCCGGGAAATTTGATTCCCATATTGCAGATTGCTCAGGGTTTATTTGGATATTTACCGGAAAATGTTTTAAAACACATCAGCAAAGACCTTGATAAACCTTATAGTGAAGTAGCTGGCGTAGTTAGTTTTTATTCGTTTTTCTCCACTCATCCGCGCGGCAAATACCTTATCAGAGTATGCCTCGGTACAGCTTGTTATGTTCGCGGCGGCAAAGCAATTCTCGACTCTCTTAAAAAAGCATTAAAAATCGATGTTGGCGAAACAACAGAAGACAAATTATTCTCTTTGGAAGTAGGACGCTGTTTCGGTGCCTGCGGTTTAGCTCCAGTTATATTAGTTAATGACAAAGTTCATCAGCGAATTAAACCATCTAAGATTGCCGAATTAATTTCTCAATACAAAACAGCGGATATGGAAGGAGAAACTATAGATGAATAAGAATTTAATTCGCAGTAGCAAGGATCTTACAGATATACAAGCTAAGATGGCTGACCGTATGGTCTTACGAAGTATGTGCGGCAAAAACAATAATTCAGCGGATGGACAATTTGACATCATGCTTTGTATGGGCACGAGCTGTATTTCATCAGGAGCGGAAGAAATTAAAATTGCTCTGGAAACTGAAATAGCCAAACATGGTTTACAGGAAAAAGTGGCAATTCACACTGACAAATGCCCCGGTCCAGACTGTCATTCAAAGCAAGACAAACGTGAAAAAGTTGAAATCGTCGAAACTGGCTGTAATGGTTTCTGTGCCATGGGACCGATTATGCTTATTTATCCCGGCGGATACTTTTATCAGAAAGTTACTCCGGAAGATGCCGCGGATATTGTATCACAGCACTTCATCGACGGCAAACCTCTGGAACGTTTGATGTACAAAGATGAAGAAAGTGGACAAGCCAAGCCGTTCATGCAGGATATTCCATTTTTTGCCAAACAAAAAATCAAGGTTCTCAAAAACGCTGTTCGCATAGCGGCAGAAAGTCTTGATGAATATATTGCCTTTGATGGTTATCAAGCCATTGCCAAAGCTTTGACTATGAAGCCTTCGGAAATCATTAACGAAGTCAAAGATTCCGGATTACGCGGACGTGGCGGAGCCGGTTTCCCGACTGGATTAAAATGGCATTTTGCTCAACAGTCTAAAAGTGACCAAAAATATATAGTTTGTAATGCTGACGAGGGTGACCCCGGCGCATTTATGGATCGTGCCGTATTAGAGGGTGATCCGCACGCATTGATTGAAGGTATGATGATTGGTGCTTATGCTATCGGAGCTACAGAGGGTTATGTTTACTGCCGTGCTGAATATCCTCTGGCAATCAAGCGTCTGCAAAAAGCTATTGATATGTCCCGTGAACACGGACTTCTAGGTAAAGATATCCTTAAAAGCGGATTTGATTTTGATATTGTTATCGCTAAAGGTTCAGGTGCGTTCGTTTGCGGAGAAGAAACTGCACTTCTTCACTCAATCGAAGGTAAACGCGGCGAACCTCGTCCACGTCCCCCTTTCCCTGCACAAAAAGGACTTTGGGATAAACCTACTGTCTTAAATAACGTGGAAACTCTGGCTAATATCCGTCAGGTCATTCTCGGCGGTGCTACAGCATACCGCAAAGAGGGAACTGACAAATCCGCGGGCACTAAAGTATTCGCACTTTCCGGAAACGTTAATAATACTGGTTTGATTGAAGTACCTATCGGAACTTCGCTCGGCGAAATAATTTATGACATCGGTGGCGGTATTCCTGATGGTCGGGAGTATAAAGCTGCTCAAATCGGCGGTCCTTCGGGCGGTTGTATTCCAAAGCAGCATCTGAATGTTCCAGTCGATTACGAATCATTAGCTGAATTGGGCGCGATTATGGGTTCAGGCGGACTCGTGGTTATGGACGACAATACTTGTATGGTAGACGTTGCCCGTTTCTTTCTTGAGTTCACTCAGGAAGAAGCCTGTGGTAAATGTACTTCAGGTCGTGTAGGAACTAAACGCCTGCTTGAAATCCTCGAACGCATCTGCGGTGGAGAAGGTGAAGAAGGCGATGTCGAAAAGCTTATCGAATTGGGTGAGATTATTAAGAAAACCGCACTTTGCGGTCTCTGCAAAACCGCTCCAAATCCGGTACTGGCTACTATTCGTTATTTCCGTGATGAATATGATACCCATATCAGAGAAAAGAAATGTACTCCAGGTATTTGTGCCGGACTGGTTCGCGCTCCATGTCAGAGCGGTTGCCCGGCGGGTGTGGATGTACCCGGATTTGTTTCCCTAGTTGGTGAAAAACGCTACTCGGAAGCTTTGTTATTGCATCGTGAACGCAATCCATTTGCCGCGGCATGTGCTCGGGTTTGTTATCATACCTGTGAAAGTCGCTGCCGTCGCGCCAGTTTGGATTCTCCGCTGTCTATTCGCGGAATCAAGCGTTTTATGACCGATCAGGAAACCAAAATGCAAGTCCCAAGCGTCTTAGAAAATGTTAAAAACGCAGAACGTAAAATCGCTATTGTCGGCGCCGGTCCAAGTGGTCTTTCATGTGCTTATTTTCTGGCGCGTCTGGGCTATAAACCTACAGTATTTGAAGCAGAACGCCGTCCCGGCGGCATGCTCGTTCAAGCTATTCCAGCTTATCGACTTCCAAGAGAAGTTCTCGCTCGCGAGATTCGCATGATTGAAAAACTCGGTGTAAAAATCAAGACCGGCAAAAAACTCGGTAAAGATTTTTCATTGAATGATTTGCAAGCTGAAGGTTATGACAGTGTCTATATTGCTACAGGAGCTTCCGCCAGTCTGACTCTCGGACTCAAGGGTGAAGATTCTAAAGGGGTCACACAAGCATTAAGCTTCCTGCGTGAATATAATATTCGTGGTTCTGTTCCGGTCGGCAAAAAAGTTGTCATCATTGGTGGTGGTAACGCCGCGGTTGACGCTTCCCGTACAGCATTACGTCTGGGAGCAGAAGAGGTTACTTTGATTTATCGTCGTACCCGCGAACAGATGCCGGCTTACGAAGAAGAGATTGAAGAAGCAGAAAAAGAAGGCGTAAAAATGCTGATGCTTACCGCTCCTGGAGATATTTTATCCAAAAACGGCAAAGTTAGCGGCATAGTATGTCATAAAATGAAACTGGGTGAATTTGATAAGTCAGGACGCAGACGTCCGGACGATTCAGATGAAAATGATTTCACAATCAAAGCCGATCAAATCATCGCGGCAATTAGTCAGGCATGTGAAGCTGATAAATTCATCGGTGATACAGATGTTGAACTCAATTCAAAAAATTGCATCATTGCTAAACCTTTAACTGGTCAAACCAATGTCGAATGGGTATTCGCCGGCGGCGACGCGGTTACAGGACCGTGGTCAGTTATTGAAGCGGTCGCGTCAGGTGAAAGAGCGGCAGTTGGTATGGATGAATTTTTATCCGGTGAAAAACACGCGTTCTGGCGCGAGGAAAAAGAACTGGACACCAGCTTCGACCCTGAAGCAGACCCAGTCCCATATCCACGTGAAAAACAACCTTTAATCTCCACAGAAAAACGTTGCAGCAGCTTTGATGAAGTTGAAATGTCCTGGAGTGAGGCTGTCGCGGTTCGTCAAGCTAAACGCTGTCTGCGTTGTGATTACGGTAAAGAAGGAGTTTCAACATGCCAAAATTAATGATAAATGATATAGAAGTAGATGTCGCAGCAGGAATAACTATTCTCGAAGCTGCTAAACAAATCGGTATAAAAATCCCAACACTCTGTTATTTAGAGGGGTGTATACCTATTGGAGCATGTCGTGGTTGCCTAGATGAGGTAAAAGGAGCTA
>JAHOYW010000020.1 GCA_019038735.1 Victivallales bacterium
AAAAATACTATCTTTGAAGATAACAGGTTGATTTTTAAACAATTGCGTGAAGTTGATAAATTTAAAAACTTCAAAATTGCCCTCAACACGATCTGTTGGTCTAATGATTTAGATTTAGCGCCTGAATATATAAAAGAAAAAATGACAGAACAAAATCAATGACTACTGTTCAGAATCAATGGTATTTATATAGCGATAGCGCACATGACCCTTTTTTAAATATGGCTATGGATGAAGTCTTACTTCAAGAAGCTGAAAATATTGGAGCTCCTTTAATCCGTATTTATGACTGGGATCGCCCCTCTGTGAGTATCGGATATGTTCAAAATTACGATGCCGCGCCTTACGATAAATACACTGTTGTCAGACGCCCCACCGGCGGTGGAATTGTTTATCATGATAATGATTTGACCTATACGGCAATTGTTCCCGCGGCCGATCCGATCTGCAAACTTAATAGAATTGACTCCTATCATATTTTTCATGAAGCTATCCTGCAAACTCTGGGAGAATTTGGACTTGAAGCAAAACTGGCTCCAAACGACTGCGCTTCGGTTGACCGCGCGACAATGCAGTGTTTTACCACCCCTACCCGCTACGATGTTGTCGCTGACGGAAAGAAATACGCAGGGGCAGCGCAGCGAAGAACGAAAAGCGGTATTCTCCATCAGGGCAGTATTGATCTGGAAATTATTGACTGCGACAAAAAATTACTGACAAAAAAATTGCTGATGGCATTTGAAAAACAGTTCAATATGCAGTTTATTGATTTTAAGCCAAGTTCTGTTTTACTTAAACGAGCGGCAGAATTAGCTGAAAAGAAATACGCGACTGAAAATTGGAATAAACATAAAAAATTTGAGCGGGAAGATGCCTGAAGATATTGAAAAAGTAAAACTGAAAATAAATTATAATTTCAAAAATAAAGCATTATTGCGTGAGGCTTTGACCCATCGGACTTATGCCGTTGAAAACTCCCTGTCCTACGATAATCAACGTTTGGAATTCCTTGGCGACGCGGTTTTAGAGATTATCCTCAGTGAATATATTTTTCAATTATATCCCGAAGCTAAGGAAGGAGAATTGACTAAAATGCGCTCAGCTATGGTCAATCAAAGTTCTCTGGCAAACCTAGCCCGAAACATAGAGCTCGGTGCTTTTATGATTACCGGCAAAGGTGAAAAAGAAAACGGCGGCTGTGAACGCGATTCAACTTTATCTGATTTATTTGAAGCACTGATTGGTGCTTTTTATATTGATTCCAATCTGGAAACGGTCAAAGAATTTGTTTTGGAACTTGTAAAAAAAGAATTTCCTGAACCGCAAAAATTGCTTTTAGATCTGAATCCAAAGGGGCTCTTACAAGAATATTCTCAAAAAAAATGGAATGAACCGCCACTATATGAAATTTTATCAGTCAACGGACCGGATCATGCTCCAGTCTTCACTGTCGAAGTGATTATAGATAAGGTCAGAGCTTCCGGCACAGCATCAAGCCGCAAGCAAGCCGAGATTGAGGCTGCTAAAAATGCCATAGCAATCATTTCTGAGAGTGATCCTGGAAGTTTCTAACGAGGAGAAAAATAATGACTTACACTTTAAGTTTTCCCGGGAAAACTATTTTTGGAGCTGGCTCTGTAAAAGAATTATCCGGCGAACTGCCCAATGGAGCTAAAGTATTATTAGTTGCGGGCAAACATGTCGAAAGTTCCGGGCTTCTTTCTCGGCTTAAACAAATCTTAGGTGATTTTGAACTTATTACTTTTTGCGGAATCCAGGCGGAGCCGCCACTTTCCGCGGTTGATGAAATCATCGCACTTGGTCGCGCGAATAATATATCAGCTATTGTCGCTGTCGGCGGGGGCAGTGTGATTGATGTCGCCAAAGCCGCCGCCGCGATTATTCCTCTGAACGGCGAAATTAGCGATTATTTTTATGGCAGAAAATCTATTAATGTTAAAGGACTATTTTTCGCGGCTTTGCCGACTACTGCCGGAACCGGTACTGAAGCTACTCCGAATTCTGTTTTGACTGATCCTGAAACAGAGATAAAAAAATCAATTCGTCATGCTACAATGTTTCCTGATTTGGCTATTATTGATCCTGAATTAACTTATAGCTGTCCGCGCGACTTGAGTGCTCACAGCGGGCTTGATGCTCTGACTCAAGCAATCGAATCCTATATCTCACGCGGCGCGAATAATGTTTCAAAAACTCTCGCCGCCAGAGCAACTAAATTAATATTCAAGGCACTTCCCATAGTTTGTGCTGATTTGAAAAACCAAAATGCCCGCAATGATATGGCTGAAGGAAGTATGATTACAGCTCTGGCTTTCGCACAGAGCAGTTTAGGCTCGGTTCACGGGCTTGGACATCCGCTTGGAAGTAAACTACATGTTCCACACGGCTTGTGCTGTGCTATTTTGCTACCAATTATTTTACGCTGGAACTATGAGTTTTGTTCTGAAGCTTTAGACGAACTCGCCTTGGATTGCGGCTGTACGGACGCTAATGATTTTATTGAACACATCGAAAATCTGTGCAAAAAACTGGATATTCCTGATAATTTCAGAGAATTTGGAATAAGTTCAGATATTTTCCCATTTGTTTTAAAGAACTGCCGGAGCGGCAGTATGCGCAGTAACCCGCGTCACTTTGAGGACTCTGAAATATTAGAAATACTGGAATCACTTTTATGAATGAATCTCGATTTAAAAAAATGCTTGTTTTAGGTCCTAATCCAGCCTGGCAGAAAACTTTATTTTTTAACGAACTCGATCTCGGCGAAGTGAATCGCGCCCATGATATAGAAATCTACGCATCCGGTAAAGGAGTGAATTTTTGCCGTGCCGCCAGATGCTGGGGGAATTCACAATCCGAGCTCCTGCAATTTGCCGGCGGCGATACAGGCGAACAACTTTGTCAATATTTGAAGTGGGAGGGCATTCCAAATCAGACAGTCCAGACCGAACACGCTACCCGGACCTGCTATACATGTTTGTCCATAGACCATGCGATGACAGAATTGATAGAACCATCATTTCCAATCAGCAAAAACGAAATGCGGCAATATCATAATCTCTTGCGTCAGGACATTGCCAGTTTTGCCGGAATAGCTTTTTGCGGGACATTGCCAAACGAGAGCCCGATTGAAATTTATCGTCAAGCCGCGGAAATAATTAAAGAAGCGAACTTGCCTTTATTAATAGATGCCTGGCAGAATATTGAACCAGTTCTTGAAGTCGGCGGAGAAATTATTTTCAAAGTCAATGCTGCGGAAATAAAGCTTGCGGCTAGTGAAAAAGATACCATTGTTGCTATTAAAAAAACTTTGCGGAAATATAACTTAAAAGCAGTCGCGGTTACTGATGGACCAGACAAAGCATATTTAGCCTGCGGCGATAAACTTTATATCTATGAATTGCCACTACTGGATAAAGTCATAAGTGCACTCGGCTGTGGAGATAGCAACGCGGCAGTATTTTTAAGTGAATACCTCGCCGGAACTGCTATAGAAAAAGCCTTTGCCAAGGCACTGGCGGCGGCATCAGCAAATTGTCTCACGGCGATGTGCGGAGATTTTATTAAAGAAACAGCAACAGGCTTATATGAAAAAATTAAAATCAATGCTACTATATTATAATTGAAAGTTGAATATTTATCACAGGAGTAAAAGATGGAACAGCACAATGAAAATAATACACCACCGCCAATTAGCAATCTAACAGTTAATGCTAGTAAAAAAAATCATGGCTGTCTTTGGTTCGCTTTGGGATTTGTGGCTTTTTGTTTTGTCGCCTTTGGAGCAGTCGCTATTTTTGCAGCGCTCATAGCTGGAGCCTTGACTAGCATCAAAGAGACAGAGAAAGATCAATTTGAATCATACAAACGCAAATTTATTTCCGGTGATAAAGCTTCAAAAAATACGATTCTGGTAGTACCGGTCAATGGAGTGATTGTTGCTGGCGAAAACCCATCTCCATTCGCGTCATCAATGGCTTCCGCGGAAAAAATCTGCCAATATCTGAAAATGGCTAAAAAAGATAATTCCGTTAAAGCCGTCATCGTACAGATAAATTCTCCGGGCGGTGAAGTGGTTGCCAGTGATGAAATACATCATGCCGTCATGCAAGTCCGCAAATCAGGAAAACCTGTAGTCGCCGTCATCGGTACAATGGGAGCCAGCGGCGGATATTATATTGCCTGCGCCAGCGATAAAATCATTGCTCATCGTTTGTCAATCACCGGTAGCATCGGGGTCATTATCCAAAATTTCAAATATTACGATCTGCTAAAGAAAATAGGCGTAAAAAGTGATACATATACCTCATGTAAATACAAAGATATTCTGAGTGGTGCTCGTCCTGAAAAAATAGGTGAACGTGCTATCATCCAAGGTCATATTGATAAAGTTTACAAAGCATTTATTCAAATAGTCGCCGACGGCAGACCTCAATTAAGCTATAAGGGACTCGAAAATTCAATCATCACCGACGGGCGGATTTTTCTCGGTTCAGAAGCCCTGAAACTAAAATTAATTGACAAATTAGGATTTTTTGATGACGCCGTGGAAACTGCCGCAAAACTTTCTAAATTAAAAGATTACCGCGTTGTCGCCTACAAAAAGAAGTTCTCATTCTCGGCACTTTTTAACGCAAACGCAGGAGCAAAATCTGCCAATATCAATGTGAAATTATTAGGAAAAAACAAGAGCATGATCGAAGCAGGAAAATTTTACTATATGCCAATACAATAATATAACAT
>JAHOYW010000155.1 GCA_019038735.1 Victivallales bacterium
GCTAAATTAAAGTAAAGGCAAAAAAAGCCGTTTACACAAAATTACTTACTCAGCCATCGCCTGTGTTTCTCCTATCCTTCCGTACTGTAGTTTGGCGCGTCTTTCAACATGGTAATATCATGAGGATGAGCTTCGCGTAAACCTGCTGAACTTACTCGAATCATTTTAGCTGTCTTCTGGAAGTCCTCGACAGTTTTCGCACCGCAATACCCTAGTGAATATTTCAGTCCACCGACAAATTGATGAATAACATCAGAAACCGGACCGCGGAATGGAACTAAACCTTCAATCCCCTGCGGTACTAATTTTTTATCGCTGTCAACATCTGATTGTCCGTAGCGTTCGCGTGAAGCTTTGCCTGTTTTCATTGCTTCAAGGCTGCCCATGCCGCGATAAATAACAAAACGGCGACCATGATGTAAAGTAATTTCACCAGTGCTTTCACTTGTTCCGGCTAATGCTGACCCCATCATCACGCATGAAGCTCCGACAGCCATTGCTTTAGCGACATCACCGGATTGTTTGATTCCACCGTCCGCTATAATCGGGATATCGCCGGCGGCGGCTTTGGCTACTTCATAAACGGCAGTAACTTGCGGTACGCCGACTCCGGCAACCACGCGTGTAGTGCAGATTGAACCAGGACCTATTCCAACTTTGATGCCGTCAGCACCAGCGTCAGATAGAGCCTTAGCGGCGATTCCGGTAGCAATATTTCCGGCAACGACATCAACTTTATCGCCATAAGTTTTTTTAGTCATGGCAACGGTTTCGATTACGCCTTTGCTGTCACCGTGCGCGGTATCAATAACTAAGACATCGGCTCCGGCATTGATTAGTGCTTCGATACGTTCTTCATCGTACGGTCCAACAGCGGCTCCGGCACGAAGTTGATGATGAAGCAGGTCACGGTTATATTGCGGTTCATCGTTAATAATCAGAGATTTTACATCCTGAAAGCTGTATAGTCCAGTGAGTTTGCCATTTGCGTCAACGGTCGGCAATTTACCTACTTTAGCTTCGAGCATTAATTTGTAAGCGTTCTGTATGGATATATTGTCCGGAGCGACAATTTTGCATATATTCATAACTTCGCCGATTTTGACCTTGTAACTGGTCAGGAATTTTATATCGCGAGCTGTCAGGATACCCATCAGAGTGCCGTTCTCCTGAATAATCGGGAAACCGGTGAAAGGATAAGCATTGATTCGTTTGACTTCCAGCATCTCCTCGACAGTCTGGTCAGGGTTGAAAGTTACCGGGTCTTTGATAATACCATTTAAGTATGTTTTTACTTTTCTGACTTCTTCCGCTTGACGTTTGACCGATAAATTTTTATGAATAATTCCAAGTCCGCCCAAACGAGCCATTTCAATTGCCATTTTGCTTTCAGTTACGGTATCCATCGCCGCGCTGACGAAAGGGATGTTGAGTTTGACATTTCGCGAAAATCGGGAAGTGGTATCCGCCTCATCAGGTAAAAAGTCAGAATATTGGGTAACTAATGAAATATCATCAAAGGTCAGCCCCTCAAATTTAAATGTTTCCATAAAATCGTCGAGATATTTGTTCATGGCTGCTCCTATGTCGCTTGATTAAATTATTATAAAAATTATTAATCGCTTATTATAGACATAGATAAGGTGAAAGTCAATTTATTCGCCAATTATTTTTACTAAAATACGTTTTGCGCGCTTTCCGTCGAACTCTCCGTAAAAGATTTGTTCCCAGGGACCAAAATCAAGTTTGCCGTTCGTTACGGCAACGACAACTTCTCTTCCCATGATTGAACGCTTCAAATGAGCATCGCCGTTATCTTCAAAACCATTATGCTGATATTGACTGTAAGGTTTTTCAGGTGCGAGTTTTTCCAGCCAGCGGTCAAAATCCGCATGCAGACCGCTTTCGTCATCATTAATAAAAACTGATGCGGTAATATGCATTGCGTTGCACAAAAGTAATCCTTCTTTGACTCCTGATTCTTTCAGACATTCATTGATTTGAGGAGTAATATTTAAATAAGCTCTTCGACTGTCTGTATCCATCCATAATTCTTTGCGATACGATTTCATACCTTGCCTTTTTTTATCCACGAATTACACTAATTATTTTTTTAAATCTTTTTCCTTAACCATTAAAACTTAACCCTTAACCCTTTCTTCTTTCTATACAAACAGCTACTTTGGAGGAATGTTTTAAAGCTCCCGGCTTGGCAACTTCAACTTTAAGGTGGGAAATCAGTGCTTCTTGCAAGCAAATATCAGCGATTTCCTCTGCGAAACGCTCGATCAGGAAAAAATTTGTTTTTTTGCTCATTTCAACAATTTTTGTTTCAATTAGCGAATAATCGACTGAATCAAATAAATCATCGCTTCTGCCTGCTTTCTGCAATGGCAAATATAATTCAAGATTAATAATCAGTGTTTGTGTTTTTGTACGTTCTTCGGGCAGAGTACCAATTACGGTATCAACTTTCAGGTCGTTTATAACTATTTTATCCATGGTAAAAACCGGGTTACGGGTTAGGTGTTAAGTGTTACGATTAAAAACCGTGTTAAGTGTTACGATTAAAAAATTAAAAGAAAAAATCTTTAAAAATCTTTTATCGTAACCCGTAGCACGTAACAGTTTCCTGTTTTTTCTTTCTAATTTGCTTACAGCCAGTCGCTTACTGGTGTCATTAAAAATTCTTCCAAAGGTATTCCTTGAGCTCCCACGAGTAATTTTCTGGAGACATTAAATTCCTTTGAAAAAGCATCTATTCCAGGAAGAGTTACACTTTTGGCTCCACCCTTGACCTCTATGGCGGTAACTTTATCACCTTTCACCAGAACAAAATCAACTTCCATATTACTTTTTGACCAATAATAGAGCTCTAAATCACGTCCAATGGTTTGGTTTAGCAAATGAGCTCCAACTGTTGATTCCACCCAACGCCCCCATAAATCACGATTTTTGACAAGTTCATCAAATCCGATATTGGCGTGGGCTGTCATTAATGCGGTGTTGAATACTTGCAGTTTCGGACTGGAACTTCGTCTTCTAACTTGCTGTCCAGCGTATTTTTGCAGTCCAATAACAAAACCAGCGCTGGAGAGCAAGTCAAGATAATGTGCTAATGTGGTCGTATTACCAGCATCCTGCAATTGTCCTGTCATTTTTTGATAAGATAATATTTGTCCGGAATATGCACACCCCAATTCAAACATTCGCCGCAATAAAGCAGGTTTGTCAACACGGGTCATAAGCAAAATATCCCTTGAAATACTGGTTTCAATCAGCGACTCTTTGATATAATGCGTCCAACGATCAATATCATCAATTAAATTGACCGCTCCCGGATACCCACCGAAATAAACATATTGCTCAAAATTAAAACCAAATGCGTCTTTCATTTCTGAATATGACCAGTGAGTTAGCGGAACAAGTTCAAAGCGCCCCGCGAGACTTTCAGTCAACCCAGATTTTATAAGTAAAGGAGAGGAACCAAGCAGAATTACTTTAAGTTGTGTATTGTTAAAGCTATCCTCGTCCCAAAGCCGCTTTACAATTTCCGACCAATTCTGGAGTTTTTGGATTTCATCAAGCACCAGCAATGCTTCTGTATTTTTTGCAGAATCATTTTTTATTTTATACCGTGCGACTTCCCATTGTTGTTCCAGCCAACTGCTGTTTTTAAGCGTAGGTTCATCAGCCGAGGCGTAATGGGTCGGAATATTAACTTCATCCATTAACTGTCTCGACAAAGTAGTTTTTCCAACTTGCCTTGGTCCTGCCAAAACCTGGATGAATTTTCGTGGCTCAATAATTCGTTTTAAAACATCATCGAAAATAATTCTTTTAAACATACTTGACCTTATATTTTGATTTACTCAAGGCATTGAGATAATTTACTCAATACTATGAGTAATTCAAGAAAAACATTAAAAATATTGAAAAGTTTTAACCAAAGCTCCCTAATTTTTGCATATTGCTGAATTGTTTGAAAAACAATTACAAATTTAATCTTTCAAATTTTTTATCGTAATTCGTAGCACGCAACCCCTAACACAATCTTTTATCCCGCCAGGAGATCATCAAGTAGTTCGTCAAGACCAGATCTGAATGATGCCGGTTTGTCGAAAATGTCTTCACGACCACCGAATTCAAGATAGAATTCGTCAAGTTGACCTTCTGTGATTGGAGCCTGATATTGTTCTATATTCGAAGCACTTGCTGGTTCTGAAATTGGCAACCAGCCTCTGCCGATTGAATATTCACCATTGGTTTCCAAATAAGCTGAAGCGTCAGAAGTTAAGTTCAAGCTGGCTCCTTCAGTTATAGCTTCTCCGAGGAGTGCTCCTGTTGTAGGAACTTGTCCAGTCAATGGATTACTCAGCGGATTCATAGCCAGTCGATATTCCATTTGACTATACACAGCCTGACCGACAGAATCTGCGTCTCCAAATATACCTCTGGATGAGAAGTAAGGATATGTCCCGATCGGGAAATTAGTCAAGTTATCAACATCAAGATCAAATCCAAATGATGATCCATAATTCGGATTAGACATTTCATACAGGGCATCATTACCATTCACGCTTGGTCCAGTGTACGGAATAGTCATATCAGCACTGGTGTTGGCTATGGCAAAAGTTCCGGCTCCCGCGCTAAGACTAAAGCTGCTCGTGCTACGTCCTGCGGCTTGGGCTACAGCAACAGTTCCGGCGTCATCCCATGCTGTGCCTAGTTCGAACAGGCTTATTGGT
>JAHOYW010000049.1 GCA_019038735.1 Victivallales bacterium
CTGTAAATAATTACAGGTATTGTATTAAGAGTCTTTCCTGATTTATCAAAGATAAAATTATATCCTTTGAGTACCGCATAGCGTCTGATTTCCGTATAAATTTCTCCGAGCAGTTTTTTATGCATTTTAGCTACAGTATTTTTATAGTCTCTGCTTTTCTGCTGAACATATTGCTCCAATTCAGTTTCTTTTTCCTTAAAATCCTGATATTTTTTTTGGGCGGCTAGTCGTTTTTTTTCGCGTTCAATGCTCGAAAAAGCGATATTCTGCGCGGCGTCCCGCAATAGGTTAAATTCTTTTTCAAGTGCTAAACGTGTTTCACCTAATTTTTTTGCCCATGCCTGATAGATTCCCTGTTTTTGTTTAAGGACAGCATCAGTTTGTTTAGTTTTATAATATTCCTGAAACAAATTATCCATATCAACCACGGCGATTTTCAAACTTGACGTTTTGCGCGTTTTTTTAGCTTTTGCGACATTTCCTGTACTTAGAAGTATAATCAGGCAAAAGCTTATTAATAGTAATTTATTCATCATAATCTATTCTCAATCTTCGTGTTTGGTTTTATGAACTTGCTTGCGGGCAAGTTCAACTATTTTCAATAATTGTTCTTCCTGCATTTTTTTAGGGAGAGCGCAAAAAGCATCCATCAATATTTTTTGATCGCTGCATAATTCTGAATAGTCACTTGCTTTCATTCGCTTCATTTTTGCGTCACTTCCAGAATCACTTTTAGATAAATACGGTTGAATCAAAGGATAAAGTTTATTCCAGGTATCTTCCTGAATAGATTTTGTTTTGCGTGTCAAATACTGACTTATAGTTTCAATATTAACATTTACCTGTTGTGAGAAATCAGAAATAGACCCGACTCCATCAATACAATTTTGGAGTGCTTTTATAATATCTTCTGTAATTTTCATCATATATCTCCATTTTTTATAGCTATATGAAGTTAAATGCTAATATACCGCATATCAAAAATATAGCAACTTGTTAACTGTTAATTGTTCAGCATCGCCATAATACCGGCAAAGCTTTTATTCATGTCATCCTTGCCCATGGTTTTTATTAAATCTTCGGGGGTAGATACATCGACAATATCTTCCGGCAAATACTTGATGAACTCTGACGGAAATTGATTCCGCTCAACCCCTTTATCCATTCGTGAGATGGAATAACTTATAACTAATTGTTCTTTAGCCCGTGTCAGCGAAACATAAAACAAGCGTAATTCCTCATCAAGCGTGCCTTCCGTTATGGAGCGATGATGCGGGAATATATTGCTTTCCATCGCCATTTGCAGAATATATGGATATTCCAAACCTTTCGCGGCATGAATAGTGGTCAGGGTAACGGCACTGCTGTTTTCGCTAGCTTCTTCGACCTTATCGTTTTCCTCCATGAGCGCATAGCTTTCGAGGTAATCCTGAAGGCTCACAGGCGAAGCGCATTTCTTTTCATATTCGGCGATAGCACTAATAAATTCATAAACATTTTCCCGTCGTTTAAGTGATTCGGCATGGTCCTTATATATTCTCTGCAGTCCATTCAGATAGCCTATGTCTGTGAGAAAATCTTTTACTTTCAAGGCAATATCACCGGAATTACTAAATATCCCTCGGTATTTAGCGAGAGCATTATAAAAATCCCCGGCGGATTTAGCGGCCTTGCTGGTGAATTGCTTCAAGCATATATCTTCACCGATAAGTTTAGTAAAGGGCTGAAAACTTGCCGCTTTGTATTTCTTGAGAGTATCAACGACTTTTTTCCCCAAGCCGCGCGGCGGCAGATTCAGTACCCGCAATAAACTTTGATCGTCTTTAGGGTTAGCCAGAATTTTCAGATAAGCTACCGCGTCTTTGATTTCTTTGCGTTTAAAAAATTCCTGTCCACCAACCATCCGATACGGAATAGCGGCTTTACGTAGAGCCAATTCTATTTGACGCGATAAGTGATTTGAGCGGTAAAGTATGGCAAAGTCATCATAAGAGCGTTCCGCTTGATCACCCATGATTTGAGCAATGTAATCAGCAATAAAATCCGCTTCAACTTCGGCATCGCTAGTTTTTACGACAAGCAAATTTTCGCCTTCACCTTGTGCCGACCAGAGATTTTTGCTATGACGTTTGGCGTTTTTTCCGATAACAAAGTTAGCTGCCTTGAGGATTTTAGATGTAGAGCGATAATTTTGTTCCAGCTTAACAGCTTTGACATCCGGGTATTTTTTATCAAAATTAAGGATATTATCAATATTAGCGCCACGCCAGCCGTAAATGCTTTGATCGTCATCGCCAACCACGCATAAATTCTGGTGTTCTTTAGTCAGTTGTTCGATAATCGCGAACTGCACATCGTTGGTATCCTGATATTCATCAACCAGTAAATACTTGTAAATATCCTGATATTTTTTCAGAACTTCGGGGAATTTTTCAAAAATCTCATATACCAGCAAAAGCATATCGTCAAAATCCACCATATTCTGAGTTTCAAGAAGATTCTGGTATTCCGCGTAAACCCGGGAAAAACGCAATTTATCGTGATTTTCATCATGATCCGCTAATTTCTTCGCCTGTTTCGGAAAACAAAGCTGATTTTTCATATTACTGATATAGTTTTTGACCAAAGGAACCGGCACTTCATTTTTGGCATAACCGAGCGCGGCGGCGGCTTGCCGAATCAATCCGTTTTGATCCGAATCGTCAATTATGCTGAAATTAGGTAGATAATGAAGTCTTTTGATTTCTTTACGCAAAAATTTGCCGCAAAAGGAATGAAATGTACCGATAGTAACATTTTGAGCTTTTTCAGGAGCGACAAGACTGGTGAGACGTTCTTTCATTTCGCGCGCGGCTTTGTTGGTGAAAGTCATGCCGAGGATATTCTTCGGATCAATGCCCTCATCAATCATGTGCGCGATACGAAAAGTAATTACCCTAGTTTTTCCAGTACCCGCTCCCGCGAGCACTAGAACCGGGCCATTAATCATTTTTACCGCATCCCCTTGTTCGGGATTCAGTAATTTTGCAATCTCACCATCAGTCATTTATACTGTTTCCGTCGCAATATCGAAAGATGTTCCATTAGCAATAATAGCCGCGGAAGTTACCGGTAACTCAAAATCGGCGAAAACACCTTTTTTAATGATGTAAGTACAGGCTTCTTCAGCGTTGGCGGCATCAAAAGTAGCGTCATGATTTTCATCCTGAGGCGTATCTTTTTCGTAGGTGGAAATATAATAAGCATCACTCGGTTTCAAATCAAACGAACGAACGATTACCGCGTCTTTGCGAACTATTCCGAGATAAGCTTCACCGGAATTTTGTTTGACCACGGCGACAATACGAGGAGTATTGAAATCATCTTTTTCATAATCCATAGCGAGCAAAACTAAGGTTAAAGCATCACGCGGTGCTAAGCCCATAGCGATTTTTTCAGCAATCGGGTCAGTCTGTGAACCATTGCTGACCACGCCGTATTCACCTGCCAGACGAACACAGTTATAAGCGATATAAGGGCTTTTTTTGAGGTCATTCTCGAAGCCTTCACGCGGCATGATTGAAACTATATCGCCTTTTTTAGTCGCTTCCCGATTGGGAAAAGATCTGGATGACACACGATACATTGCGACAGCTTTACCTTCAGGGGTCATGCCGATTGATACTATTCTGCCAAGATACATTTTAAAATCTCCGTTTTATGTTATTTTAATCTCTTAAACTATTACAAAAACGGTTTAATTCAAGTATTTTAATTTGCAATAAGCTTGTTTTTGAGATACTTGAACACTATTGTTATTAAAATTTAAAATAGGAATAAATAATATGAATAATATAGAGTCAGAAGTTAAATACGAGAGATTACGCCCTGAACAAATTGTGGCAAAACGAAAAGCGTGTCCTGTAGCTTATTTGCCAATCGGAACAATTGAATGGCATGGAGAGCATAACCCTGTTGGACTGGACACATTAAAAATTCATCAACTTCTCATTAAATGTGCTCAAAAATCAGGCGGTCTAGTGTTTCCCCCTCTATATTATGGAGAAAATCGGGAACAAGGATTGATGGAGGCAAATGTGGAATATCGTGAGGATATTGCTAAGAAAATGGCTTTGCCAGGTGAAAACTTTGCTTCCGGTTATATGATTGAACCAGTATCTGTGCAAAATCGTAATTATCAGGATTTTCTCATACATATTTTTCACGAAATAAAAAGCCTGGGCTTTGAAGTTTTAATAATTGGAGCCGGGCATTATCCATTGCTTGACCATGCTCGCAGTGCCGCAGCATTATTTAATCAAGAACAGGGCAAACCCAAAATGATAACTTGGGCAATGACCGGTTATGAACTTGTTAAAGGAAAATTCGAGCCTTGTGGAGATCATGCCGGCAAATGGGAAACATCTCTCCTTATGTATCTGGATCCAGGGATGCAGGATATTTCAATCTTGCGAGATAACTCAGATGGCAAGCCAATTGGTGCTACAGATAATGGAATTGAGGATTCTACGCCTGAATTTGGAAAAGAAGTTGTTGAAGCCATCGTTGAAGCTGTCGACTTGAAAGTTTCATGTTTTTTAAAAACCCCAGAAGAATATCAAGGACACGGCTCACCTATGTAGATAAAAGGTTTAGTCTTTTTCTTGTAATCAAACTTACAGCTCCGAAGAATCAGGAATAGTTCGCGCTAAATCCCGCCTCAATTTAAAAAAATCCAAAAAAATCATTTCGTAATGCTTTTT
>JAHOYW010000062.1 GCA_019038735.1 Victivallales bacterium
CAATATGGGACCGGATCTTATTGATCATGTAACTCCCGGCTGGAGCTATCAACTTTATCATAGTACCGGTATCTTGAAAGACTTGACCGAAGATGCTAAAAAAATGGGCTTCAGTCCAGAAACTCTGCCGCCTGCTGTTCGTTCGTTGATTATGATTAAAGTCATGGATGAAAATGGCAAAATTAGCCAACGGCAATTTGTCTATCCATGCAATGTTTATCATTCCTTCCTGATTTTTAATAAAAATGTTTTCAAAAAATATGGAGTTTCAATACCTAAGGGCGATGTTACCTGGGAGCAAATTATAAAAATTGCTAAGAAATTAACCATTTATAAAAACAAAGGTGATTCAATCCCTGTAACTTTCGGCTTAGGTGGTGATAATTCAACAGCACAGTTAACAAAATTAATCTGGCAAAAAGGCGGAGCTTTAATCAATGAAGATGGTACTCGTAGCCTTTTGAATTCTAAAGCTGCTCTGGATGCCGCGGTTTTTATGCATGACCTTTATTATAAATACAAAATAATGCCTACTCCGCTGCAAAAAGCAGGCATGGCTAGCCAAGGAGGCTGGGGTGGTGGTAACTTTAATTATGTAGCCGAAGGACGCCTTGCTATGATTCCAACGGCTCGATGGAGTCTGGTTCAATTTCGTCGTTTAATCAGGGCTCAGAAAGAGGCAAGAGCAAAATTTTTAAAAGAACATCCAGACCGCAAAAATGAGGCTCCAGAAGTGCTGGATTTAGGTGCTTGTTTGTTGCCACGATTCAAGGGAGAAAAACGTTCCGTTCCGTTTGGAGCCCGCTGTACTGGCGTTAATGTTGATGCTAAAAATCCTAAAGGAGCTCTTGCTTTTATGCAGTTTCTAGCTAGTCGTCCATATGCTGATCTGATTAATCAGGGAGCGGACAGCAAACCTGGTCCTGCTAAATACGGTACTCTTGAGATGATGACAAATCCAAACTATCCTGGAGAAGAAGATGTTGACAGGATGAGTCTTGCGTCAATTCCCTATGGGAGAGCACACCGACGAAGTCCTTTTATCAGCGTAATGGCAATAAATCGATACCTTGGAGCTGTAGCTGGTAAGGTGCTTGCTGTAAAAGAGTTATCGCGAGAAGATATAGCTGTTTTGCTTAAACGTGCCGCTGCGAGGACTGATGAAACTATCGCGCGAAACATTAAACGTAATCCGTATCTGCAGAAATTTTACAATAAATTATTAGAACAAGGTGCAGCACCAATTAAATTAAATCTGAACGAGGTGTCAAAATGAAATTATGGGAAGGCAAAAGGGAGAAACGAGATTTCTGGGCGGCAATGGTTTTTTTGCTACCGAATTTTCTTGGCTTCATAGCTTTTACTGTTGGACCGGTTTTATTGAGCTTGTACATGAGCTTTACAAACTGGAGTATGAAAAAATCTATTCCCTTAGAATGGGTTGGATTTAGAAATTATATTGACTTACTATCTGATGGTGAGTTCTGGTTCTATTTCTATAACACTTGTTATTTTATGCTGGGTGTTCCTTTCGCCGTCTGCGGCAGTTTGCTTTTAGCAAATATACTGGTAGATCAAATGCGCATCAAAGTTGATCGTACCCGTAATAAGCTTGCTATGCTAACAGCAGTAGTCGGGTTTATTACTTGTGCATTTCTCTGGATAGGAGGTAGTCAAGACGCGGCATTATTTGCTGGAATAGTCTATCTTGCAGCTTTTTTCGGCATACTTTTTGGAACAACAACATACAGGACAATGTTTTATATTCCAAGTTTTGCCGCGGGTGTTGCCACGATGATTCTCTGGATGCAGATTTTTAATCCGGAAAGTGGTTTGTTGAATAACCTCCTTTATTATCTTTTCCCGGCGGGAACTGAATTGCCTACATGGCTTCAAAGTACTGACAACCTTTTAGGTTTCCTGCCTTTACCGGCACATTTTAACAGTAGCGGCTTCGGTTTCGGAGCTCGTGAAGCGATTATCTTCATGGGATTCTGGGGAGCAATCGGCGGTAATAACATGATTCTATATATCGCGTCCATCTCTAATATTCCAGACAGTTATTATGAAGCTGCGGATATTGATGGCGCCGGCAGCGTTGCTAAATTCTGGCACATTACGGTTCCATCAGTTGCGCCGACAACATTTTTCATTTTGATTATGGCTGTCATCGGTGGCTTGCAGGGTGGATTTCAGATGGCTAAGATAATGACCAATGGTGGTCCGATTGGAACAACAACCACTCTTGCGTACTATATTTATTCTTCAGGTTTTAGCGAGTTAAAGCTTGGTTTTGCTTCGGCGGTAGCCTGGATAATGTTTATAATAGTTTTTGGTGCCACGCTGACTCAGTGGAAATACGGCAACCGTCAAAGTGAAGCTTAAGCTTAAAGGAGATTAATAAAATGACAACAAATTGGCGTGCTATCAAAACTTTTCTGAAGTTTTTCTTTATAACCTTATTTGCGAGTGCAATTTTTGTGCCATTCATCTGGATGATATGTACAGCATTCAAGCCGGCAAATGAAGTTGAAATGCTTAACTTCATTCCGCATGTGGCTAGCTCTGATAATTTCAAACTGGTGCTGAAAATTATTCCAAACGCACTTTCAGGAAAATACTTGAATATTGACCTTTTGAAATGGATTTTTAACAGTATATTCGTAGCATCCTGGGTAACTGTACTACAGGTAACCACCAGTAGTCTGGCAGCATTTGCGTTCAGTCGTATTCGTTGGAAATTCAGGGATCAGGTGTTTGTTATGTATTTAGCGACTATGATGATTCCTGGATTAGTTTTAACTATTCCTCAGTTTCAGATTATGGTTTCCATAGGTTTCGTAAATACCTATGCTGGTTTAATTATACCAATGGCATTTTCGGCTTTTGGAACGTTCATGCTGCGTCAGTTCATGTTGGGAATTCCTCTAAGCTACGATGAAGCCGCGGAAATAGACGGTGCGAGTTGGATGCAGATTTATCTGGATATTATTCTACCATTGACCAAGCCAGGTTTAATAACACTGGCTATTTTTACTTTTCTCGGCAACTATCGTAATTTAATGTGGCCTTTAGTTATGATTAAAGACGAGGCTATAAAAACCGTGCCAATCGGTCTGCTTTCTTTTCAGGGCTCGTATCATTCACAGACTGAATTATTGATGGCGGCAACCATGATTTGTATTATTCCATTGATTGTCATGTTCATAATCATGCAGAAGAAACTGGTTCGCGGCATCAATCTCGGCGGTGGAGTCAAAGAATAACAAAAACTTTAGGGATTCAGTTTTCCGCTGAAATAAGTTTTTAACTGTTTTTTACTCGGAAGGTATAATAACTTAACAATATAGTTATGTTTATTTATTCTATCAAGAACAAGCATTGCTTGTTCCTGGTAGCTTCCGTATTCTATTTTATTATTTTTTGTATCACGAATAATAAAAGAATCCGGCGGAATATTCATATAAGTTTTTTTATCTTTTTTAACAATAATTCCTGTTTTAAAGAAATAATCACCTCTTTTATAGAGCTGGTTTTCTCTTTTTGCACAGAGTTTTATGTCATATATTTTCCCTTGAGAATCCATATAGATACGTTTAATAAGTTGATTGCGTAATTTACTGGGCCAGTATTGGGGTTTTATGGTAGTTCTTCTTTCCGCAAAGACATTGCTGTAGATAATAGTAATACCTTTGTTGCTGATAAGCTGAATGGTATAATTTTCAAAACGCCAGCGATCTTTAGTCACAAGCAGTTTGCCGTCAATTTTACGAGTTTCAGCATCAGCAGTAAATAATATTCCGATAACAATAATAAACAATAAATTTTTCATAAAGCAATATAAACCAAAACAAAACTATTGTCAACCAGCTTTCCCCTTAAAACTTTCCCCTTAAAACTTTCCCTTTTTATTTGTATTTTTTAATTTTGATTGTATTTTAGGGTTCGTTTTAATATTAACGGTTCATGCGGTAAATGTTGTTAAGCCTGACGATGTCGGCTGCTGGACACGCAATCAAATGAGGTAAAGATATGGAAAAGGCATTAAAAAGTGAAGTAATCAAAAGCTTTGCAAAATCAGAAAAAGACACTGGGTCTTCAGAAGTTCAAATCGGGATTTTGAGTAGCAGAATCAACGAATTGACTGAACACTTACGCGCTAACAAGAAAGATAAAAGCACACAGCACGGTCTACTGATGATGGTTAGCCGTCGTAAGAAACTTTTGAAATACTTGAATCGTAAAGATCATGCGGCTTTTCTTGCAATCACGGAGAAACTCAATATTCGCAGACACTAAGCAGCCGCTAGTTTACACAAAAAATTCAAAACCAGTCAGTTTATTCTGTCTGGTTTTTTTGTTTTCACCTTGATTTTATTCTCCTTAATGCTATATTCCTTGAAAGTATACGAAGATTGACGGTTTAGTTTGTTGTCATTGACCCTTGTGGAATTCGGACGTTATCAAGTTCAGAGTATTCATTCTGAGTTTGATACCGCGATTCCGCAATGACCAAAATAGCTGCCTACTATCGAACTTTGTAAATTTTATAATACGCGGAAAAACTGTTCCGCAAATTGTGATTTCTTTATTTAAAGCATCGTGACGCACTGGAAATCACAAGCACAAAGCAATTAAAATGAAATAATAATAAATTAATTTGCGTCACACAAAATAAAAGGAAAAAATATTATGGCAGAAGAAAAAGTAATCTTC
>JAHOYW010000311.1 GCA_019038735.1 Victivallales bacterium
CCGGTTGGTAAAATCAATTTGACTTTTGAGCCTACTGCTTTCTTGTCATGAAGCATTGCTTCATAGATTTTTTCAGGATCAAAACCTAATGGAATGCGAATCGGCAAACCAATATTTGTAAGTAAAGCATTCTGACGTTCAGCATAATCTTTAGAGATTTTTCCAGTCATGACGCCAAGCTCGGCAGCTACAGCCATACCGATAGACACCGCCGCGCCGTGAGCCACATCGAAGTTTGAAAGCAATTCCACCGCATGCCCGAAAGTGTGTCCGTAATTCAAGATCATCCGCAAACCGGATTCGTGTTCATCCTGCGCGACGACTTCAGCTTTTATTTCGCAGCAACGTTTAATTATTTCACTATAAAAATCCATATCAAGATTTTTCAAAGCTTCAAGATTGTGTTCGAGGAGCTGGAAAAATTTCCAATCATAGATTATTCCGTATTTGACCACTTCAGCTAAACCGTTTTGAACTTCTTCAAAAGGCAGGGTCTTCAAAGTTTCCGGATCAACAAGCACCAGTTTAGGCTGCCAGAAAGCACCTAGCAGATTTTTACCTTCAGGCAGGTCAACGCCAGTTTTTCCACCGACACTGGAATCAACCATTGCCAACAGAGTAGTCGGTATCTGAATAAAGCCGATACCGCGCATATAAACTGCCGCCGCGAAACCTGCCATATCACCGCAAACTCCACCGCCTAAAGCCAGAATCATAGATTTGCGGTTAATTCCAGCATCAACAGCCTTCCGGCAAATAGCAGTAACAGTATCAATAGTTTTGTTTTTTTCCCCGGCGGGAAAGATGAATTTAGGACAATTACAATTACTTATTTTATCGCTATATAAAGGATCAACATTGCTGTCTGTTACGATAAGGGTAGAGTGTTGTGAACATAATGACCCCAATAATTCATTCACGTTTTGCAGTATTCCGGCTTTAATCATTATACTATACGAACGGTCTTCGAGAGCTACCTTGATTTCTTTCATTGCCTGCACTTTTTATCTCCATATTGATTAAATAATAAGATATTGCCAGAATAGTATTTGCGCAAGCCCTAAAAGGATAAAAAAATAAATCACCCGAAGGTGATTTACTAACATCTACTTTATTATCGCTAAAAGCGACTTACTGTTCATGTTCTACAAATTCCTTGTGTAAAGCAATTTGTGCTTGATCAAAACTGTCGCGTTCAATAATGAACTGCATATTTACCTGACGCATACATTGTGTCAGAGCAAGGATATTGATATTTGCTGTAGCTAAAGCGTTTGCCGCGCGCGATAAAAATCCGGGGATATTCATGTTGGTGCCGATTACCGCGACAATCGCAACTTTGGTGACCGAGATTTTTGCGCTTGGAAAACTTTCCTGCAAACTGATCACGCATTGATCCAGATCACTGGATTTTTCTGAAATATAGTGTGTAATAGTATTGGCATTGGTATTTTTCGCAATGATATTGATGTCACACTCAGCGAAACTTTTCAATAATTTGTAGTCATAACCACTGACTCCGACCATTTCCGGATCAAAGACTTCGAGAGCGACAATATCCTGCCGACCACAAATCATATCTACTTTAGGTTGAGTGGAAACAAAATCACGACTAATTAAAGTACCTTCATGTTCTGGTTCAAAAGCGTTCTTAACACGTATAGGAATATTTTTCATTTCCATCAGTTTAGCGGCTTTGGCGTGAATGGCTTCCATATCCATATCAGAAAGCTGATCGGCAATATCAAAATTAGTATTGCCGATGATTCTTACTTTTTCCTCACCAATAAGTTTCGGATCGGCTGTGCAAAGATGAAATTCTTTATGAATAACACCTTCTTTGGCATCGGTCAAAACCGCTAATTTGCTGAAAGTGATTTCGCTGTAACCACGATTGAAGCGGTTCATAATACCTTCCGCGCACTTGACATAACCGGTTACAATCGGCATACATGTGGAAAAATCAATATCTTCAAATGCCAGCTCAATAGCCTTGTCCATAGAATTTGATTTAGTAGATTTCCAACCTGTCAAATCAACAAATACCGCGTTCACGCCATGTTGTTTTAAGATTTCAACTGAGTTGAAAGCACTGTGAGCTTCGCCGAAAGCACTCAAAAATTCACGAGTCGCCGGCAGATAATCTTCAGGGTTAAAATGTCCGAAAGCATGTAAACGCATCAAATCGTTAAGACATGCTTTGATTCCGGCAATACGTTCTTCGACAAAGGCATCAGCCAAGTCCTGATTCAAACCAATCTTTTCAAAAGAACGGTTGCACTTAATCATTTCCTGACGGGTTTCTTCCAGTTTTGCTTCCCACTCGTCATTGGCTTCCGCGAATTTACCGTAAATCCCGGCTTCGCCGGTCTTTTTGTTTTCCAGTAATAAATTGGTGATGCCACCGTAAGCGGAAACCACAAAAGCACGATTATACAGCTCTACGCCGGAGCGTTTGCCGATGATTACATTATGCATAATATCGCCGAAACAAGTCATTGAAGTTCCGCCGATTTTTTCTACAGTATGTTGTTTGGACATGATTATATATCCTCTATTCTAATAAGTTTAACCTTTCCGCTGACGACAGAAAGTTGCTCGAAATCAGCGATTGCGGCTTTGATTTGTTTTTCTTTGGCACTATGAGTCAATATTAACAATGGAACACTGTCTTTAGAATGTTCTTCACGCTGGATAAAGCTTGAAATACTGACCTCTTGTTTGCTAAGTATATCAGCTATTTTAGCAACAACTCCAGCTTCATCTTTCACCTGCACTCGCAGATAATATCTTGATTCAACATCATCCATCGCCATCAATTTGTCAAAATGAGCTCCTGGACGGAAAGCCGAAACGCGCTCCGCCGCATTGTGCTTCAGATTTAACGCTACGTCAACTAAGTCGGCAACGACCGCACTGGCGGTCGCGTCGCGTCCCGCGCCGCGCCCGTAAAAGAGAGTTTCGCCGACAGTATCGCCATCAATCATGACACCGTTAAATACTTCTGAAATACTCGCGAGCATAGTATCTTTTGCTACCAAAGTCGGATGAACGCGAATTTGCACGTCATCAGCAACTTGTTTGATGATCGCCAAAAGCTTTATGCGATAACCGAGTTCGTCCGCGAATTTTATATCCATAAGGGAAATATCCCTGATTCCTTCAACATAAATCGGCTCCATACCGAACCATTCGCCATAAGCGAGAGCCGCCAGAATACTTGCTTTGTGTGCTGTATCAATTCCATCAACATCCAATGACGGTTCCGCTTCCGCGTAGCCAAGTTCCTGAGCGTCTTTGAGGATAGTCGCAAAATCCAGACCTTCACGTTCCATGCGGGTCAGAATATAGTTACAAGTACCGTTCATTATTCCATAAATACGTTTGATGCGGTTGGAAACCAAACCCTCACGCAAGGCTTTGACTACCGGAATTCCTCCAGCTACACTTGCTTCATAATAAACATCAGCTTTGGACTCTGCCGCCGCGGCAAAAATCTCTTCACCGTGTTCGGCGATCAAAGCTTTGTTGGCAGTAACACATGGCTTGCCCAGTTTCAAAGCCTGCAGAATGAAGTCTTTAGCAATAGTAGTGCCGCCAACCAGTTCGACAAGCACATCGACTTCGTTAATAAGTGCCGTCGTGTCTGTCGTCAATGTCGTTGCAGGTACGCTTACGCCGCGATTCGTCTTTATATCGAGGTCCGCAATTTTAGTGAGCGTTAATTTTACGCCCGTACGTTTAGCGATTGTTTCGCCATTCTGCAAAATGTTGGCTGCCACGCCAGCACCGACTGTTCCGAATCCAATGATTCCAACTTTGACTTCTTTCACTGTGTGCTTGTTCCTTTGTTTTATTTTAGTTTTTTTTGGCAAAGCTAACTGATAGTATAACCCTTTTTTAAAAAAATAAAATAAATAATGCACAAAAAATTAAAAATCTTCATTTTTCATCTAGTATTTTCCTTGAAACGCACTACTTTTATTAAGTAGTTTTTATTAATATTAATCAATCACGTCGGGAGATGTTGGTGTTAATGCGGAAATTTCTTATAAGAGGCAGCCTGGCGGCTCTTGCTCTAATTCTCTACGCTTGTAATTTTGATGGCTCAAATGAGTTTATCCCCCCAAAAAAAGCGCAAGTTGAAAAACAATATGTCACAAAGGGCAAGGAAAAAGCTATTCCCGCGAAAGCCAGCAAAGCTGTAAGCATTGTTAAAATCGAGATCTCCGAGACTGCCGCAAAATACCGTAATATAAACGAAGTAGTGGTAAGTGCTGTTGACAGCACTGGTTTTTTGACAAATATCAACTTCGTTACCAGATGGAATATTTTAGGTCCATTTCCTTACAAAGAAGAAAAACTTGCCGACAACAAAATAAAATCAGTGTTGCATGACAAATTAATCGCCAATGAGAAAAAACTTAGCGGCGACGAAAAAATCAAAACTTTATCAACATGGCAATTAGCGCGTTTTGAATCACCGGATACACCGGGAAAAATCAATCTAAGAACTTTCTTTAAATATAAACGCAAAAATTTAATTGCCTACGCCGTTACTTATCTGAGTTGCAAAGAAGAGCTTTCAAACCTTACTCTTTACACAGGCAGCAGCGGCTATATAAAGGTATGGATCAATCATCAACTGGTACATGCCTATGACCATGTCAAACGCAAA
>JAHOYW010000367.1 GCA_019038735.1 Victivallales bacterium
ATTCAATTCTAATTACATTTTTTTTCCCGCTAAGCTTGACATCATAGGAGAATAGTGTCAAATTTAGAGACAATTAAAATTTATGGTTGGCTATTATGGTTTTAAAAAATAAAGACAGTTTCCTTGATCGTTTTATTGAACGTGTTGACAGTATCGACGCGAACAGTTTACAGGCTTATATTCTGCATTTGTCGCGGGAAAAGGGATTTTTTGAAACCATTTTTAACGCGGTCGAGGAAGGCATTCTGGTTGTTGACCGTAATTTAAAAATTCGTTATCACAATCAAGCGGCGAAGGATTTATTGGGTTTGCCGGAGGATATCAGCAAAACTCACCTTTCACAATTTCTGCAGAACATTGACTGGGCTCGTATTCTCAAACAGGATGCGGATGAATGGACACGCATGTCCCGGCAGGAAATTGAGATTATGTATCCTGAACATCGTCATGTACAGTTTTATTTAGTGCCGCATGATGAAGACAGCAGTTTCGCTACAGTAATTTTGCGTGATGTAACTGAGTCCCGTCAGCGGACAATGCAGGAATTGGAGACAGAAACCTCTAATTATGTGTCAATGCTTGCAGGTGAGGTCGCACACGAAATTGGAAATCCTCTGAATAGTTTGTATTTGAATCTGCAATTGTTGAACCGCATGTTCAAGCCTGACAAAGAGCCTGATCTTGAAGAATCGCGGGAAATGCTTAAGGTCTGTAGTGATGAAGTCAAACGACTTGATAACATAATTAATCAATTTTTACATGCCATCCGTCCGGGAGAAAGCGCGATGCTTGACCTTGACATAAAAGACGTAATTATTGACACTTTGACCTTTATGCAGAGCGAGATAGAGACAAAAGGCATATCTGTAGAATGCATCTGGCCTGATATTTTACCAAAGATATATGGCGATGTTGCTCAGTTAAAACAAGCTTTTTTCAACGTTTTGCGTAACGCGGTTCAAGCTATGCCGCAAGGTGGAGATATAGCAGTCAATGCTTCGTATGACGATGAATATGTGATTTTAGAATTTACCGATACCGGGCACGGTATTAGTGCCGACAAACTCAAGCTTATGTTTGACCCGTTCAAATCATTCAAAAAAGGCGGAACCGGTTTGGGGATGATTATTATCGAGCGGGTTATGCGGGTACATGGCGCTGAAATGAGTGTGAACACCAAAGAAGGCGAGGGGACTGCAATCGTAATTAAATTTCCACGTCCCGGAAAAAGAATCAGAGTATTAAATGCTTAAACTAGTAGTGCCAGAAGCAGCCTTGCTCCGGCACAGAGAAGCTGAAAACGGTCTGTAATCTTGTTACTAGTCAAAGATGCTTGTCGCGGAGCAGGCTGCTCTCGCGACTACCAGGGAAGGTGCTGCCGGCTGACAAGGCGTGAGTTTCTTTATTTATTTTGCGCTCTTCTTTCGCGTGCGCGGCGGCGCATTTCCGCAAACTGGGCGCGCGTTGTGGAATCCATTCCTTCCAGAAAGCCTTGTCGCCAGGCATTACGGTTTCCACGGCTTCGATTGTTTGAAGTGTTGCTATTATTATTTGCTCTTCGAGCTTCTCTAGCTTTGCGCCATTTATCTCTTCTGGCATTTATTTCATCCAGATATTTATTTTGTTCTTCTTTGTTCATTGCAAAAAACTTAGTTACATGTTTTTTCATCTGTTTTATTATAATTTTTCTTCTGATTGTTCCAGTATTTTTAGATACAGCCTTGCGTTCTGTGCTGCTCAACTGTCTATATGCTCCGCGTGAACGTCCTACACTTTTGATGTATTTTACTTTTTCCTGTTCAGGTAGATTAGTAAACTCATTGGATGCCATATAGGCAATTTTTGTTCTTGAATCCAACTTTTTCGGGTCTGGAGCTTTTGGGGAGTGAAATGCGGAAATTATTGTCGCGAGCAGAGCTATGGAAGCTACAGATATTCCAGTTAGCATTATAAACTTATTTGTTTTGTTCATTTCTTTAAATTTCATTTTATTTCTCCTTAAAATAGCTTATCTGTCACATGCCCGTCGGCAAAAAGATAATTTTTTGCTCCACCTTTAGTGCTCACTTCAATAGTTTCATTATCATCCTGAAGAAAATCAATAATACTTGAGCTTCGGTGAAAACATTCATAGTCATACATGACGATTATTTCAGCAGATGACCTCTTATGGTGTCTGCCGAAAGTACCTGTCAGTTTTCTAGCTCCGAGTCTGCTTGAATACTCATAACTTGATCCTTCAGTCTCAAAGAAATTTTTGTCTCCGCTACCACCATAAGCAGTTTTAGGACGAATATCCACCGGGCATTTGAAGACCATATTACTGCCGGCATAAGGCAGGAGAATATCCGCGATTCTCGGAAGCGTTGGGGCTATTGTGGGCATTTGTGCCGCAACCGGAAAGACATCATTATAATCAATCATATATGACGCAAACGAGCTGCCGATTTGTTTGAGATTGTTCATGCATTGAGTAAGTTTTGCTCTTTTGCGCGCACTGCCAAGAGCTGGTAGAAGCAGCGCAGCCAGGATGCTGATGATAGATATCACTGTAAGTAATTCTATAAGAGTAAAAAATCTTTTATTTTTTTGCATTATTATTTTCCTTTGGGAATTTAGCAAACATACTCTGCTAATAAACTTACAGCTAAATGAATACAAAAGCAAAAAAAATAATTTATTTTGTGACAACGGCGCATTGCTAAAAAGTACTTATATGATCTATATAAAATAACTGCAATCTTAAATTTAATCTTTTACCGCCTTGATATTAAGCTCCTATGCACTTATGTTATCTTAAATTCGCAATAAATTTGAATCTTTAATTGTATGGAGAATGTTATGAAAAAACTTCTACTTATGACAGCTGCGGTATCTTTGCTGGCTGTTGCCGGATGTCAATGTCCTTTCGGGCTTTGCCCAGAAAAGGAAAGTGCGGAAACTATTGTCGCCAAAATGCAAAAAGCAATAGATGTTTCCGGTAAACAAAACCAAATCAGTTCTGCTGTAATTGTTTACGATTCGCATCTGGGAAAGAAAAAGAATAACAGAATCACTCTAAAGCTCAAAGAAAAAGGCAAAATTAGGTTGGAAGTAAGAAGCAAAAACTCTATTGTGATTAAAGCCTGTAATAAAAAAGGCGGCTGGGAATATATTACAGGTAAAGGTTTGCGTCTGCTTAAAGAGAAAGAGCTTAGTAAGTTAAGATTTCAAGCCGCTTATTTGGCTCCAAATGCTAAATACAATAAACTTTTTACAGATATAAAATTAGATGCTAGTGCTAAAGCAGCTGGACTTGAATGCTGGAAGCTGGTCTGCACTCCACAAATAAAATATAATACCGCTCCTGTGATATTGTTTGTGGATAAAGAGAATTACATGGTGGTTAAAACAATTGAAACAATTAATCTTACTGAAATTATTACATACTTTGGTGATTACGAGGAGCATAACGGGATAATGACTCCTTTTATGATGGTCTCGCAGATAGGTAATCGGATAATGGAATCCAAACTTATTTCAGCTGAATGGAATGTAAATATCGCTGACTCTGAGTTTGAAACGCCAAGAACTTTAAGCAAATCTAAATAAGCTATAGAGAGGAAAATATTATGAAATTGTTCAGATTGATTTTAATTATCGTCGCAACAGGCTTATTCTGCTCTGCCGGATTTGCTGGAGAAGATTACACATTCCCAAGCGGACGTGTAATCAAGAACGCTTATGTTGTCGAAAAGAAAAATACTGGAGTTGTGGTTGGTCACAGCACCGGTGTTATGTTTGTTAAATACAAAAAAATGCCTGAGGATCTGCGCAAAGAACTTGGCTATAACCCTGAGAAGGCAGCCAAATACGAAGAAAGAATGCGCAAAAAGAAAAAAGCGCATCGCGAAAAGAAAGCTGCTGCAGATGTAAAAAAAGCTAAGTTCGATAAAGAACTGAAAATCAAGCGCGGAAAATATAAAATTGTTGAATTGGAAGATAAAATAAAAACTACAGAACTGCGCATTGAACGCTTAAAATCAGAAATTCCAAAATTGGAAGCTGACTCAAAAAACTTTTTGAATCAGGCTGTGAAACTTTCCTCTGGCAGTAGTACTAATAACAGCAGTACTGGTGTGAGCCGCAATGGTCTATGGGGCTCCGGCAATAGTGTTTCTAAGCGAAGTTCCAATCGTCGCGAAGTAAAAGGTCGTTTTAAGGCAGCTAGTGCTATAGGGGAAGAGTATTCATCATCTAAATTCCGTTTATCTAATTACAAGGATGAATTGGACAAGAAGACTTTCCAGCTGGGCAAGATGAAGGTTCAACTCGAAAAGCTTAAAAGAGAACAGGGTATCAAAGAAGGCAAGAAGAGCGGTTTCCTTTCCAATATTTTTTAGTATATTTTAAATGCTCATATAGATCAAGCAGGAACGGGTTAGCGTTCCTGCTTTTTTTTATTGCATCATAATCTTGAGGAAATTATTCCATATCTCATCGGGACTGATAATCTCTGAAGCTTGAGTCTCTTTATTCGCTATTCTGAATTCCGCGGCAATGAATATGTCCATCCATAAAAAATGCTCTTTATCCAACTCTTGCATTATTGAA
>JAHOYW010000314.1 GCA_019038735.1 Victivallales bacterium
CAATCAAAGCTGGCGAAAAACTGCCTGCGCTGGAACAAGCCATAAAGCTCATAAAATTAAGCAGCTTTCAATTTCAAAATTTTAAAATAAGTTCAGTTTCGTTGGCGAACACAAGAAAAATAACTTTTGTAATGATAAAAAAACGACGCGCCTATAAAATATTAATGCCGAAAGAGAATATAGAAAAAACACTCAAAGTATTACACTACGCCCTCAAACAGAAACAAGGCAAACACAAGTCCACAATTGACCTGACATTCAACAATCAAGTCATCTTCAAATAAAGACTGCTAAGCCTATTTTATATAAACGCATTTTGCTCTTGGGGAGATTGCGCATAAAATATCATAAGCATGAGTATCTTTCAGTAGTGCCCAGCTTTGCAAAGGAATTGTTTCCCCGCCTTGACTGCCGATAAAAATAACTTCATCTCCACATGCGGCATCAGGCACAGCACTCAGATCAACTGTTGTGTAATCCATTGATACCCGCCCTATTATTGGACATTTCTTCCCTCTTATCAAAACCTGTCCGCAATTCGACAAAGCCAAGGGCAAACCATCGGCATAACCAGCGGCAATAGTTCCAATCAAGCTGTCTTTCTCTAAGCAATGCGTTTTACCATAGCCGATAAATGATCCAACCGGTAATTTTCGTGCCAATACAAGTTTGGCTTTAAATGAGATAACTGTTTGCAAATCAAGCTGTTTTTGATTGCTGTAACCATAAATATTCAAACCTAGCCGCACTCGATTAAAAGGTTTTTTATATGCTTGTGGATAGTTGTTTATTCCATCGCTATTAGCGGTATGAATATTTTCAAAAGATATACCGTCAGCTTCCAAATCCTTAATTAATGACTGGAAAGATTCTATTTGTTTGCCGGTGCAGTCACTTTCAATATTGTCCGCAAGCGGCAAATGCGAATAAATACCAATACATTCCAAATTCGGCAAAGTAATAATTTTTTTAATTTCCTGATGAGCTTTTTCAAGTAATATCCCAAGCCGTCCCATACCGGAATCAACTAATATCTGATACTGGACTTTTTTGTTCTGTTTAATGGCTTCCGCGCTAATTTGCCGAGCTCCCTCAAAGTCATTAATCGGTAAAATAAGTTCATGCTCAACCGCGGATGAAATTTCTCCGGGCAAAATGCTTCCCAGAATCATTATCGGTAAACCCATATCTTTAAGTTCCAGAGCTTCATCAACGTCCGCGACACCAAAACTATCCGCACCGGCCTCTTTGCAGATCTGCGCTATCTCTATTACTCCAAGTCCGTAAGCATTTGCTTTGACGACAGCGGTAACTTTACTGGGTGCCACCAACTTACAAACTTCTTGAAAATTGCGCTTGATCTGCCCGAGATTAATCTCAAGAGTAACCCGCGTACTCGCTTTACTTAAATTAGGCATCAGCAAATAACCTCAATATCAGCTCCAAGAGCTTTAAAATCTGAAATAAAATCGGGATAAGTTACAGCTGCGCTTTCCGCGTTATTAATAATGGATTCACCATCAGCAGTCAGCGCGGCGACAGTTAAAGCCATAACTATACGGTGATCGTCATAACTTTCCAGTTCAGCACCATGCAGTTTTCCACCCTTAATAATCATTCCATCCGGCAGTTCCTGTGCGTCTATGCCCATTTTTTTGAGTTCACAAGTCATACAGCTGATTCGGTCAGTTTCTTTGATTCTCGCCTGAGCGACATTGACTAAACGTGTTGTCCCCTCGGCGCAAGCGGCAACCACCGCGAGTAATGGCAAAGCATCAGGAGTGGCATTCAAATCGAGTTCCACAGCACAAAGATTAGCTCCTGAAACCCGGGTAAATTCATTTAAGCGTTCAACTTTCGCGCCGAACTGTTCGACAAAATCAAATACCGCCTTATCGCCCTGCAAATCATCGAAATCCAAGTTTTTGATTCGTACTTCGCCGCCGGCAACGGCGCCTGCCCCCAACGGAAATGCGGCAGTCGAAAAATCAGCCGGAATAGTCCAGTCGAAGGCTTTAAATTTTTGTCCGCACGGGATTTTAAAATATGACATATCCGGCGCGGCTTCAAATTCCACACCAAGACGTTTCAGCCAGCCGAGCGTAATTTCCACATAAGGTTTTTCCTGTAAGTCAATCGGGTAAATCTCAGTATCATTTTTCGCGAAAGGACAGGCAAATAACAAAGCAGTTAAAAACTGCGAACTTGTTCCGATAACTTCCGTTTTACCGCCCTGCAAGGGTCCAGTAAAACTGAGCGGACACTTGCCCTTGCTCGTTTCAATCTTCACACCGAGATTACTCAAAGCGTCACTTAGCTGTCCCATCGGACGCGAACGCAAAGACGCGTCGCCGTCAAAAGTAATTTTACAATCAGCAGTGCTGGCTATTCCGCTAAGAATCCGCAAACCAGTACCGGAGTTGCCCATATCAATAACTTGTCCGGGATCAATAATTTTACCGCCAGTTCCAATAATTTCCCATCTATCAGGAAATCTACAAACTACTGCGCCGAGTAATATAGCGGCAGTAAGTGTCGAACGGGTATCAGCGGAATCCAGCGGCGCGCGCACAATGCTTTTGCCTTCAGCCATCAAAGCCGCGGCAATCGCGCGGATAGTATGTGATTTCGAGCCCGGAACAGCCAATTCCCCATTAAGGATTGATTTACAAACTTTTATTTTCATATTTTTATCCAATTATCGTTGATATTAATCTAATAGCAAAAACTAATTGAACAAGGGGAAATTATAAATAATGTTAAAATAACTAATGTCTTAATTGCAAAAGTCCGTCAAAAACATGATTTTCAACATTTGCTACAAGCCCTTATTGGTGGTATATTAATAGTTTTGGTATATTATTTAAGCATAAAAGGTAAGTGAATGGCACAAGGTTTTGAGACAAAATTAATTACTGCTTCTAGTGCGGAAATACTTAAAAGTGCTAAGGCTTTATTGAAAAACAAATGCTTGATTTGCGCTTATCGCGATGAAGACGGCAGTATGAATGCGGTTTTTGAGCATAAAAAACAATATGAATATGTCAGCGTAAGTAGCGATGAACACAATCAATCGCGTTGTTCATGTCCGCAAAATACTGGCAAATTATGTCCGCACGCTATTGCTGTGATTATGCATTTTGCTCGTTTCAAAACTGCTAAACTGCCGACGTTCAAAGAAGAATCCGCGAAGTATGCCGGGCTTAAATATCAGAATTTTGAAGAACTCGCCAATGTTGAAAATCTTGAACCGCAAGCTAAAGTTATTATAAATATTGAATCCGCCTTACCGCATGTCCCGAGTAAATGGGAAAACGCAGTGCTTTCGGTTAAATTGCTAACAGATAAAAAAGAATATGTCGGTAATATTAATAATTTGCGCCAATTGTATTTCGATAAAACTCTGGCTGTATCATTGAAGTTTGAACATTTCTCACTACAGGATCATCAAGTTCTTCGCTTCCTTGCCATCAATGCTGAAGGCGAAGGTTCAAAATTATTGCTAAACTCTGAACAAACGTCCGAATTTTTCCATTCGCTGATTGCTTTCAAGGAATTTTATCGTCAAGGACGCCGCCTGATAGTTCACTCTGAACCAGCCGAAGCAGTCTTACTCGAACGTAAATCAAAAGGCAAAACCTTGTATGCTCCAGGTGTTTGCATAAATGAAGCTTTGCTGCCAATGAAAAAAGCCAGAGTCATTACCGGGCGCTCCGGTTGCTGGATAGGCACTCGAGGCGAATACTGGTGGATTCCGGCAATTATTGATATTACTTGGATTCGTAATTTTTTTCGTCTGAACGAACAGGAAGCAGACAGTAACAGTATTAAGAAGCTACTTTCTGAGAATCAATTCCCATTGCGTATAGTCAATGGCGCATGCGCTAATATCGGTGTGCGTTTCGCAAAAATCCTGCTTGATGGCAAAATTAGTGAAGAACAAACTTTCAAGTTGGATTTAAAATACCTTTATGAAAGTCAAATATTGAATTCCAACGGGGGACGTTTGTCCTCAAGTTCAGGTCGTTTTTGGACTAGAGAAGAAACTTTGGAAAAATCTGTAGATGAAGAGTTAAAAACTCTTGGCTTTAGCGGTTCGGGTAATACAAAATGTCTGCTTAACTCTGAAAGCATTGGTGTTTTTATTGATAAATTGCTGCCCTTATGGATGAATAAACGGGATATTTTGCTGGGTGGTGATTTTGCGCGATTATCTAATGGCGGCAAAGGCTTATCCGAGGCGGATATAAAATGTTCATTAATCAAAAAAGATGCAAACAAATTTATATTATCTTATTCAATCAAAGGAAACAGGCAGGAATTAAGCTGGAATCCTTTAGTCAAAGCAATCAAAAGCGGAAAACATTATTATTTAAACGACAGGAATATTGTCAAATTAAGCAAGCCTTTCCGCAACTTCCTGATTGCCGCGGACAATTTGGTACAAAAAGTGAATTACGAGGATTCAACATTCGAACTTTCGCGTTACTCAGTTAATTTCTGGAAATATATTGC
>JAHOYW010000057.1 GCA_019038735.1 Victivallales bacterium
ATCAAAGGAAAAAAACTCATTTACATTTATTTATTTGTAAAAATTAAAAACTCAAGATATATTTACTAATTGTTTACTGTTAAACATAAAGATAGTTATATTGATTAAATTTACAACTATAAAATTAAGGAATGTTAATGATTGTTTTACTAGAAATTATTTTACTTATGTCACTTATTGTACCTGTTTTATTTATTTTATTGGTTCCTGTTAGCTGTTGGAAAGTTTTCACAAAAGCCGGAAAACCTGGATGGGCTAGTTTGATTCCTATTTATAATATAATTGTCATGTTGGCAATTGTCCGCCGACCTATACGGTGGATTATTTTACTTTTTATTCCCATTGTAAACTTTTTTGTTGCCGTTATTATTGCAATGGATATAGCAAAAGATTTTGGCAAAGGAACTGGTTTTGGACTGGGGCTTTTGTTTCTACCTTTGATTTTTTACCCGATATTGGGATTTGGTGACAGTCAATATACAAGACTGTAAAAAACAGGATTTATATTTAGAAGCAAAAAAATGGCTGCTCCTGATTTAACACTATATCGGAGCAGCCAATTATTTTATCTATCTTATCTTCTTTTTTTGCCTGTGTACTTGATTGCTGTACCGCGTACAGTCATGATAGTTTGAACACCAAACATAAATAGACCTTTTTTCGTAACATCTACTTTGATGTCAATTAGGTCGTCTGCTTCAGGAAGGTGTTTCAGGGCATCTTTATAAGATGCTTCATAGGTACTGTTGCCAGTTGATACGACCCAAAGCCAACCTGTTGATGTTGATGATCCAACAACATCTTGTCTGATAACTTTATATTCTTCAACAAGAGGTCTGACTGGAGGACTTACATATACGCCACATGCTGTGTCAGTAAAAACAGTTCCCGGCATAGTTCCTGTTACCGGTGTGTTGATACCAGTACAACCTGATACTAATACTGAAACAGATACAACGACGACTGCGAACAAGATAATTCTTTTCATCTTTTCTCCTTTTATTTTTTGGGATTAATATTGTTTCACTACTGTGAAACGCTTGATTACTACAATATACGCTAATGTAAATAATTTGCAAGCTCTTTGAACTGGGCGGGGTCAAATACTGGAAAAAACTGATTTTTTATTGCATTTAGCTTGAAAATTTGCTTAAATCGTGTAGTTTTCAGCTTCTCTATTTTGTTTAAAGAGTTTTGCGGAGGGTGATACAGTTTGTAAGCCCCTGCTTTTATAATATAAAAAGATAAAATTTAAAGAAGGATTTACTAAAATGAAAAGAACTTTTCAGCCATCGAACATAAAAAGAAAGCGCAAGATGGGATTCAGAACTAGAATGGCAACTCGTAATGGTCGTAATACTATCAAACGTCGTCGCCAAAAAGGACGTGCTGTAATTAGCGCGTAGTTTAGTGTAAGGGGTGTCGTTTTACAATAATACTGCCATCTTTATTTACTGTTCGGCAGTTGATTATAGCTAAATTTGGTTATCTGCGATTTTGAAAAAGAGTTTAACATCAGTCGATAAATTACGTTTGAAATCAGATTTTGATTATGTCAGAAATAATGGCGTTAAATACGCTGGAAATTGTTTATTATTGGTAGCGGCTCCGTCCCCAGATGAAACATTGCGTTGCGGAGTTATATGCGGGAAGAAATACAACAAGTCTGCCGTGAAAAGAAATCGGGCAAGAAGGCTTCTTTGGGAGTCGTACCGGTTACTGAAGGCACAAGTTTTACCAGGACATCTCATAATGATACCTCGTCAAAGGATTGCTGTTTTGAAGCAGCCGGAAGTCGAGAAACAATTAAAGAAACTACTGCGGGAAGCGGGATTATTAAACGATTCATCAGATGCTTGAATCCTAAAAACCTGATTATTGCTTTAGTTAAATTATATCGTTTATGTATATCTCCATGGTTTTCTCCTTGTTGTAGATTTCAACCCAGTTGTTCCGGCTATGCTCAAGAAGCACTAGAGAAACACGGTCTTATAAAAGGGCTTTATCTCAGCTTTTTGCGGATAATCCGCTGTCATCCTTTTTGCGAGGGGGGACATGATCCCGTTCCGCGGAAAAAAGCATCGAATGCTTCTCAAATAAATAACATTAGAGGTTTAAAATCGTGAAATTTGATAAAGAGACAATAATTGTTTTTTGTATATGTGGAATTGTGCTCCTCGCTTGGAATCCATTATGCAAATATATGGGATGGGTTAAAGAAGCACCGCCGGCAACGGCTCCAGCGCAGCAGACTGCTCCGACTAAGGAAATTATTCCGACTCAGCAGATTGTTCCGGCTAAGCCGACTTCGATTGTTCCAGCGAAAGCAACTTCAAGTGTTACAAAAGTTATTGCTGAAAAAGTTTCTATTTTGCCTGAGCAAAAAATTGAAAACGAACATTCTTCATTTATTTTTAATCCTAACAACGGTATTTTGGAAAAAATTGTTTTTTTGAAGTATTTTCAAGAAGACTACAAGACTCCGATTACATTGGATAATAATATTGCTCCGGGAGCCTTAGCGGTATTTGCTGATACTGATTGGACTATTAATGAAATCCTTGACAACAGCGCGGACAGCAGCACGAAAACTTACAGATTAGTTCGTAAGATGACAAATGTCGCCGGTAAAACTTTTAAGCTTACTCAACAATGGCAGATTGAGAGCGATTATATTATGAATTATTCAGTAGGAATCAAAAATACTGGTGATTCTGAACTTGAATTTTCTGAGCTCTCGATTATGGGAATCAGTCTTTTGCCTTTTAGTATTCTGACTTTGGATACTGATATCAATCGCGAAACAAATGCCATTGATTACTGCATGGTGAATGGAACTTTGGGTTATGTCGCTACCAATGACGACGATGATGACTTCTTTGCTCCGGCTAAAGACAAAATTCGCTGGTGCGGCGGAAATAACAAATACTTTGCTTCGCTTATTTTGGCAGAGAAGCCTTTTGATAAACTTCTTGCTAAGCGTAAAGAGTTTCCTAAACTAGGAAAATATGCTAAATATTATCTTGCCGCACTCGGCGGTTCGTATAGTAATATTTCTATTCCTTCGGGAAAAGAAGAAACTTTCAGCTTCAAATGCTATAATGGTCCTAAAATTATTTCCCAGCTGGCTAAATTTGATAAAAAGGCTCCGGAGATCATGAATTTATCCTGGGGTGGACCTATGGATTGGATAGCTGAAAAACTTTTAAGCTTTTTGGTTTATCTCAAAGGGCTTTGTGGCTCCTATGGCTGGAGTATTATCATCATTACAGTAATGGTCCGCATGCTGTTTTGGCCGGTAACACAGAAAGCTAATAAGTCGATGAAAAAAATGCAAAAACTGCAACCGCAGATGAAAGAAATCCGCGCGCAGTACAAAGATGATCCGCAAACTATGAACGCTAAAGTTATGGAGCTTTATCGTACTGAAAAAGTTAATCCGCTCGGCGGGTGTTTGCCAATCTTGATGCAAATTCCAGTTTTTATAGCTTTGTATTCTACATTGAACGGGGCGGTTGAATTGCGTCAAGTGCCGTTCTGGTGGATACAGGACTTGGCAAAACCGGATACAGTGGCGACAATTTTTGGATTGGCGATCAATCCGCTGATTATCGCGATGACTGGACTTATGGTTCTGCAGCAGCGTTTAACTCCGGCTGCTATGGATCCAGCGCAACAAAAAATGATGATGTTCATGCCTGTAGTGATGTTATTTATGTTATACAGTTTGCCGGCGGGATTAACTTTATATTGGACAGTCAGCCAATCATTGGCGATACTTCAGTTAGTGCTGCAGAAACGCATGGATACCGATAACAATCAACTTGTAAAAAAAGCGGCATAAAACCGCGTAATTAATCTTAAGGAAAGTAAAATGGAAAACACTGTTAATTTCGAACAACAACAAGAAAAAGCATTTCGTACTCTGGCAACTATGCTGGATTATCTTGGACTCGACGCCATGCTCAAAACTGAAATGAAAGGTTCTAATATAGCCATTAAAATCACTTCAGAAGAAGCTGGCAGAATCATTGGTCGTAAAGGTCAAACTTTAGAAAATCTCCAACTTTTATTGAATCGTATGTTATTCAATGGTGACAGAACTTTTCCAAGAGTGGCATTAGATATTGATGGTTATACTCGCGGCGATTTCCGTTCCGGCGGACGCGATGGAAAAAGTAATGGTGGAAAGCGTGAAAGCTCAAACGGCGAGCGGCGTGGTTCCGGTATGAATGAAGAACAATTGCGTTGTCAGGCTTTAGACGCATCCAAGGAAGTCAAACGTTGGGGTGAGTCGGTAGTCCTGAAAGCTATGAATTCTCATGACCGTCGTATTATTCACATTACTTTGGAAGAAGACGCGGAACTGGAAACTTGCAGTGAAGGTGAAGGTTCACTCAAAAAGGTAATCATATCATTAAAAAAATAGTTTTTTGAATTAAAAAACTTTAAAGATATTATATAGTGCCTGCTGAATGATTGCTATCTTCTTAATGGCGCGTGAATAAAGT
>JAHOYW010000138.1 GCA_019038735.1 Victivallales bacterium
TCTTTTTTTCTTTGTAGGAACAACATTAGCCAACCACCAAAAATCACGTAATCCATTTATTATAATAGGGGTATGTTCTCCTCCAAACACACTTGAGTTAAATGCATATCAACCTAGTTTGTTTTAATAATGTTCAAATTAATTCCCCATATTTTTCAAGATCATTTCGACTGGAGTTAGATATTTTTTGTCATTGTTGCATTGCTTGCAACAGGCGACTATGTTGCCTTTTGTGCTCTTGCCGCCTCTGACGACGGGCAGGACATGGTCCATAGTCAGCTCTTCAGGGTTAAAGTTTTGATTGCAGTAATGGCAGATGCCTTTTTGTAGTTGCTGCTGCCACCACTGGGATTTGCGCAAGTCGCGCGCCTTTTTTTTTTCGCGGGAGATGTGCTTTTCATCTCTTTTTATTTCAATCCAGTCATCCATCTAATACTTTGCCTCTAAGAGTTTTTCCGCAATTTTGATGCCGTCAACTGCCGCGGATAAAATTCCTCCGGCATAACCGGCTCCTTCACCCGAAGAATAGAGCTTGTCAACAGAAGTAGATAATGTTTCAGCGTTGCGGACAAAACGGATCGGACTTGAGATAAAAGTTTCAATACCAATGATTTTGCCATATTTCATGAAGCCGTGAAAACTATTGTCAAATTTCCGCAGAGCAACAACTAAGGCCTCGGCGGTTTTTTCAGGTAAAAGCTGATCGATTCTAGCTGATTTCAAACCGAGCGAATAACTTGTTTCCTCGTTTTTCAAAGCCAGTTTTCCTTTGACAAAAGCCCGCACGTCCTGCGCTGGAGCAGTATAATCACCGCCGCCAAGCTCAAAAGCTTTCTTTTCCAGCCCCCGTAAAAACTTATATGCCTGATGCGGATTACTGAACATATCATCCGGCTGAGAAACTATCAGGCAGGAATTCGCGAATTTACCGTCGCGATCATAGCGGCTCATGCCGTTGGTGGACAAATGTCCGGGTTCGAGACTCGCGGGAACTATGATGCCACCCGGACACATACAAAAAGATGACGCGCCAGCGATATTCCATAAATTATTCTTACGATTTGACAAATGATATTCAGCCGCCCCCAGCCATGTCGGACGAATCGGGATACGGTATTGATTTTCATCAACGAGTGATTGTGGATGCTCGACACGGCAACCGACCTGGAAGCCTTTTAAGGCAAATTCCACGCCTTGTTCTATTAATCTGTGAGTAAATGAACGTCCGCCGAGACCATGAGCCGCGATAACTGCTGGAGCTTCGATGCGTTCACCATCTTGAGTGATTACTCCTTTACATTTATTGTCCTCAATAATTAATTCTTTTACCCGTGTGCCGAAAAGGAATTTTCCTCCGGCCTGTTCGATTTGTTCACGGAGACTGCGAACCATATTCGGTAGTTTATCCGAACCAATATGAGGACGTTTAACATAAAGGATTTCGTGTGGAGCTCCTGCTCCGCTAAAAGTTTTTAGTACAAATCTGGCACGAGGATCATTTGTCCTAGTGTAGAGTTTGCCATCAGAAAAAGTACCGGCACCACCTTCCCCGAGCAGATAATTACTGTCCGGGTTGAATTTTCTAGTCTGATGAAATTTATCTATATCCAGCGTCCGTTTGTCAACATCATGTCCGCGTTCGATAATGATTGGTTCGCATCCTGACTGCGCTAAAACTAAAGCCGCCATCAAGCCCGCCGGACCGCTGCCGATAATTAAAGGATTCTTTAATCCTGCCGGAGCATCAGGAAATTCCAGTTTTGCTTCCAGGTTTTTCTTGATCTCTTCATCGGAAACCTTATACTCTATACAAGTCTGCGCCGCCTCATTCTCATGAAGATTTACGGTCAGTTTGTATATCAAGGCCGGAGCTCCGCGCCGGGAGTCGATGGCTTTTGATACAATTTTATAATCAATAATATCGCTTTCTTTGATTTCAAGATGCTGCGCGATAAACGCATTTAGATTTTGATCAATATCTGTTTCCTGCGGCGGAATCGAGTAAGCTCGAATTTTTAAATTGTCTAATTTGATAATCATTTTAATTAAATTCCTTTTCTGAAAATACAATAGCTGTAAAAACGCTTAACTTAGCGTCTTCTGATTGCCATGCCCTGAAGGGCAGACCGGCTTTATAACATAAATTAGTCAGAGTGTCTTCACGACCCCATCCTTGTTCTGGAGCCACTTGCGGTAAAAATACCGCTGAACGTCCTCTGCATTGCAGAATAATTCCGTGTTCACCAATAATAAAATCTTCCGGTTTCGCGATTGGACGAGCCGGAGTCAATACTGAAATTTCAATTTCTACATCAGCCAATTCTTCCTTGGCAAGCTTCGGAAAGCGCGGGTCGCCAAAGGCTGAGTTAATGGCGTTGTGCGCAATATTTGCACCCAACGCTTCATGTGCGATTATATTTCCGATGCAGCCGCGCAAAGCTCCATCAGCTTTGTGTAAAGTAACAAAACATGAACCCAATTCCTCCATTTTCCCATCCATTTTCCCAAGAGCACTGACATCTTTCTTGGTAAAGTTCGAGTCAATCGTCGCTCTGATAAAAGCTAATATTTCCTGTTTTTCTTCATTTTTAAAAATCATTTCAATCATATTTTGTTCCTTACTTTTTTCTTGAAACAGTCAATAAAGCCAGTACAACACAGTTAATGAATAATAAAGCAGCTAACTGTCCAGGTCCATCATCAACAGATCCCAATAAAGGAATTTCTAAAGACTTCGCGACTTTCAGCACTTTCCATCCGGCAAAGACATTTACCAACAACAGCGGCAATATTATTATAACAATGAAAGCTCCGAATAAATTATCTTTCCCTTTTTTTCTCTTAGCATTCATATTTAATTATGATTTCTAACTACAGTGTACCAGCCATAAACAAGAAACGCAGCAGTCGGAAACAAACCTGCTATCATAGGATTTAAAAGCTCTTGTTTACCCAGAATTAATAAGGACTTAGAAAGAATTATATAAACAACAATCACAGAGATTGCGACAATTATTGATAACATTATTCCTGAACGTTCATTTTTGGTCGCCAGCGGAATCCCTAGGAACACCGCAAGGAAACATGCCCACGGCAAAGCTAAACGGTTATAGAATATCGACATTAATATTGCCTTATTCCGCGGCGCCATTCCTTTAGTATTATTAACCATCCGCCAGATTACCCATGATGGCAATTCATCTTTGCTTTTTACTGTATTAAGAATATTTTCCGGAATTTCCGGAATCTCCTCTCTGGTTTTAACTAATTTTTTAAAGAGTTTTGTACTCTTGGGCATTAAGCCATCGTGAGAATAGGGCGTAAATGACCCCTGATGGAAAGTCCATCCGTCTTTGTAGGAAAAACTCGCGATTTTTGCAGTTATTTCCCAGTCCAAAGTTTTATCGCCACGATACCTTTTTAGCACAATATCCTGCTGGTCCTTATTGAGGTTGAAGGTTTTGAACAACCAGGTTCGGCGTTTATCAAAGCTGCGGAAAGTTAACATTTTTTGATTGTCAGGCAGTGTGCCCCCTTTCTTTGTCGCATAAAATTTTAGAATTTCAGATTCACGTTCTGTGTAAGGAACCAAAGCTTCATTAAACCATATATTTACTCCGGTAATAACTAAACCTACAGCAAAAATCGATCCACCGCAGCGAAACAGCGATAAACCGGAAGAACGCATTGCGGTAACTTCCATATGTTTCCCGAACATCGCCATTGTCCACATGCACGCCAGCAGAACAACAATGGGTAGTATAAAACGAATATTACCTGGTAATTTCAGAAGTAGAAAAGAAACGATTTGCTTAACAGAGGCATCCTGGTCGAGAAAATCCGAGAGGTCATTAAAAACATCTCCAAGTATAAACAAAGTAATAAAAACGAACAATAAAATGCTTAAATAAACAATAAATTCGGTAAAGATATACATATCCAAAGTCGGCAAAAATCCCTTGTGCCGCTTAAATGCTTCATCTTCTTTTTTGAATTTACGTCTGAACATTATAAAATTATTCTCTTTAAGTATTTTGATTATTATTTTAATATAACTCAAGTATAGCATATAGCAAAAAAAAAGCGCCTTATAAATAAGACGCTTTAAAATTATAAAAAAGACAGATGCTTAACCGCGATTCTTTCTCTTTTTGCGATTAATCTCGCTCGGCTTTTCGTAATGCCGACGATTGCGCAGCTCTTTTAAAGTACCCTCTTTATCGAGTTTCTTTTTGAGGCGGCGTAATGCACGGTCGATAACTTCACCTTTTTTGACGCGTACTTCTGTTGCCATGGTCATATCTGATTTCACCCCCTCGGGTCGTTTAATTAAGAGATTCTTTCTCTATGTTTATATTTAATTCAAGAAGCGTTAAAATAACGATTCTTAATAATATTGCAAGTAAAAAACATAATTTTTAGCGGTTTTTAACAAAATCAAGCTTTTTGACAACCTACATTAAAGTTTGAAGTGCGACACTTCAGTTGTTCAAAAGCGGATTAACTGC
>JAHOYW010000292.1 GCA_019038735.1 Victivallales bacterium
TTATTTGACCTTGGCATTAGTAACAGGCGCGCCGAATAAATAATCAGCTTTAATAGTTATCGGGATTCTATCGCCAAGCATGAGCGGCTTTTTCGGCATTGCCACTTTTACTTCATATTCAGGTTTACGATATTCTTCCACACGGAAACGCAGGTATCCTCCGAGCCTGCCCAGAGACATGGAATATGAACCTAGATCAGCATCATCAGGAAGTTTGAATGAATAGTTAAAAGCTCCAAAATCATCCAGTTTAAATTGTTTTTCAATAAGTTTTTTGCGAGGAGAACGAACTGTTAACTTAACCGTTTTTCCCGCGAATTCACCAATAAAATTATTTTTACCATAGCCGACTGTACGCAGCCAGTAGTTTAGATTAACGGTTTGTCCGGGTTTGTATATCGGACGGTCGGTGATCGCGTAAACTTTGTTGCGATTATTCATTTTTTGAGAATAAAAACGACGATGATAAAAATACGAAAAGCCTAGGACTCCAGAATAGTCTCCGACACTCGCTTCAATCATAACTTGTTTTGATTCTTTCAGTTTATCGACAGCAACAAAAACCATTCCATTCGCATCGGTCTGAGCAAAAAACTCTTCAAAGCTGTATTTGTATTTTTCACCGAGTTTATTGCGTAATTTCTTATCACGGATATATGTGGACTTGTAACCGAAAAACTTCATCCGGCAATAATCCAGCGGCTTTCCGGTCATGGCATCAGTTACAATATAAAGTTTACCGCCATTTGTGTCACGTTCGATTATCGCCGTATTTGATAACCATACAATTATCCGACTGGTATTGCCGTCTATTGCCGTTACTTCAAGAAAATATACGCCTGCTTCTTTCACCGGAAGTTGCAGTTGAATTGTTTTATCAAAGTGTTTAGCGAGCGGTTTTAAAACGTCTTCCCATTCCTTGATTTCATCACTGAGATAAGCTTCACCTTGTTTTTTCAGCAACCAATTTCCAATCTGTTGTGGCTGGTATCCAAGCCTGAGCATTTCATGTCGGGCTTTTTCGTTCTTGAGATTTTTCTTAATATCATCGAGAAATGTTTCTATTTTGATTTTAGTAAGCTTGCAGAATATTTTACTAGTATTCCTGAATTTTAAATTAACTTCAGGCTTAACGCCCGCCGGAAAGGTTTTACAGTTAAGCAATTCAACCCAATTTCCACTTATTTGTTTAAGTTGAGGAATATATCTCATCTTTGCTCTTTTAGGAAACATTCGGATTGCTTCTTTCAATACATTAGCGGCTCTATTATACTGGCGGCGGTTTCTATAAATCGTGATAAGTGCTTCTAAGCCCTGTCTTGCGTATTGACTGTCAATGAGCTCCTTATACATTTCTATATAGTTACAATCATCCGGCAAGTCAACTAGCTGCACCCCGGTCGCCAACTTGCTAATACTTTTGTCATCTTTCAAAAGATGTACTGCATAAGGACCGGTCTTAATTGATTGTATTTTATTGCGCATATTATAAGCGATAGTCTCAACGCTGAATTGTGATTTGAAAAAATTAGCAATCTGCAGTTTTGAGTTGCCATCATCTTTCATCTGTTCTAATGCCCAGCGCCAGCGTTCACCATCGTTAGCAGAATTTTCTAAACTATTTGGTATATGATAAAAAACCGGTTTGCCATCAGCTCCAACCGGAGCTCCCTGAGCTCCAAATCCATAATAATAACGATTTCTTTTTTCATAATCAGGCAGTTTATTTACATTAGTTAAATACTGTAATTTCCAAGCTTGATTATAGTTTCTGCCCCACATTATTATATTTTTAAAAACATCATAAAATTTTTCAGTACGATTCTTTTTCAAAACACCCAACAACAAACGCAAAGCCTCAACCCGGTCTCGTTCCAGACTGGAAACTCGCTGTCCGCCGCCACGGTGACTGCCGCGGACAAATTCTCCGGCAATGATATATCCGTAATCAGCAACCCGCATTTTTGACTTTGCCAAAGCAATCAGCATTTTCGGGTCTTTACCGTACTTCTTTATGACCGCCGTGAAAAAACCATCAAATTCATCTTCCAACCGGGCTTTTGTTAAACTTTTTACCGCATTTCTATACATCCAGGAAGAAGCTTTGTGTTCAAGAAGTATTTTTTTGTAGAGGTAAAAGGCATCTTTGCAATTATTGTTCCGCATCTCAATCTCAGCCTTTTTCTCCAGCGCACGCCAATTTTCAGCGGCGAAACTTGAACAGGAAATCACGAAAACAAAGAGAAAGAGAGTAAATATTTTTTTCATTTTTTATACCTCATGTTATTTAAAATAACTCATTTCCATTAAATTATTATACACCAACTAATATTTAAGACCAAATGTTTTTTGAAAAGATTCAATAAGTATACTATATTATAGCAATATCATGAATAAAGCAATGGAATAATAATATGAATACCGAAGATACAATTTGCGCAATATGTACTGGCGTTGGCGGAGCTATTTCGATTATCCGCATTGCCGGTTCTGACGCTTTGAAAGTCGGACAAAAAATTTGGCAGGGACAAATCAAACTTGATTCAAAAAATGCTAGAAAAATGCTATTTGGTAAAATTATTCTTAATGATAAAAATATCGGAGATTCGGCTCTGGCTGTATATATGCCCGCCCCAAATAGTTATACCGGCGGAGATGTAGTGGAACTGCATTGCCACGGCGGCAGTCTTGCGACTAAACAAACATTAAATACAGCTTTACAGGCTGGAGCTCGTGCCGCCGAAGCCGGCGAATTTACTTTTCGGGCATTCGTTAATGGCAAGATGGATTTAACACAGGCAGAAGCGGTTTGCGATCTGATCACCGCACACAGCGATATGGCATTGCACTTAGCGGAAGGTCAGATTCAAGGTAAATTATCCGCCAGTATTGGCGAATTACGCGAACAATTGCTTGATATTCTGGCTGAATCTGAATCCCGCATGGATTTTGTGGGAGAAGACCTTGACTGGACAAATGATTCTGTATTTATAGATAAACTCGAAGACATCGGCGCAAAAATTACTGAATTATTGGAAAGCGGGCGCGAGGGTATTGTTTTGCGCAACGGCATACGAGTGGTTTTGGCAGGAAAACCCAATAGTGGCAAATCAAGTTTACTCAATTTACTGCTCGGATTTGACCGGGCAATAGTTACTCAGCTTCCCGGTACGACTCGTGACACCCTTGAGGAAAGCGCGAATTTGCGTGGCATTCCGGTTACTTTAGTTGATACCGCCGGAATCCGTGAAGCTACCGATTTGATTGAAGGCATCGGTATTGACCGCAGTCATCAATCAATCAAACAAGCGCAGGTCGTATTTTGGCTGCTTGATGCTTCCGTCAAAGACATAGACGCTGAAATAGCCGAAATGAACACCCATACTGTTGATAAAGAAAATTTAATAGCGATTTGGAATAAAGCGGATCTAGCAGAGAAAAAAATCTTGCCTGAATTGCCTTGTCCATCTGTAAAAATTTCTGTTTTAAAATCTCTGGGAATTGATGACTTATTGGATCTGCTTGAAAAAGCGGTATGGGAATTTCCCCATAGCGAAGAACCTGAAATAGCGGTCAACGCCCGGCACTCTAAGCTTCTGGAAGATGCTATTGAAGCTCTCCCCGGAGCGCTAATGAATTTGGGCGATAGTGATTGGGAATTAGCGGCGGTGCATTTGCGTTCAGCGATCAGTGCCTTAGCTTCAATTACCGGCGAAGAAAGCGATCCGGATATTCTAGATAATATTTTTAGTCGTTTTTGTATAGGAAAGTAAAATAACACAAAACATTAATGGATTAATATGAACTTTAAAAGCATCTTCAATTTTTTCTTTTCAACAATATTTAATAAAAAACCGAAGACTATTGTTTGTATAGGCGACAGCCTGTCTACACGGGGTGGAATGAATGGAAAATACACCGATTATCTTCAACAACTATTGCCAAATCAACTCATCATAAATAAGGGAATAAGTGGAGATACTCTTGCTGGTGGAAGAAAAAGATTCAAAAAAGACATACTCAGGCTTCATCCTGATATTGTTATAATACAACTGGGAGCTAACGATTATTGGGAAATGAAAAGGTCGATTGACGAATTGCAAGATGACCTTGAACACATGGTGCGACAATGTACAGACAAAAAGATTAAAGTTCTAATAGCCAGCTGTTTTGAAAAAAATAAAGATACAGTAACACTGCAACACAAATCCAATGAAACAAAGAAAGAGCTGCAAAGAGCGAAGTACGCTTTGTCTATTGGAGAGATGGAAACTAAAATCGTCAAAAAATATAATTGTTTTTATATCCCAAATATACAGGTGGATATAAACCCAAATACAAACAGTGAGTTTTGGACAGACGAAAATCACCCAAACAATCTAGGCAATGAATTAGTTGCTCAGAGAATTTTGAAAGAACTTACAAAAGCAATAAAGCAATTATAGCTATTGGAATTGAAATAGTGATAAATGACATTACTTTACATTATAA